>DMDP01000108.1 GCA_003445475.1 Peptococcaceae bacterium
TTCCGATCTCGGCGCGGTCCTGCCGGCGTACGGCAGTCTTGAAGACCGGCTGCGCGAGACCAGGCAGAAGCTTGAGCAGAAAAAGCAGGAGGAGGCAAAAGCCCGCGCCACGGTAAGAAGCTACGCTGCCCAGGTGGCTTCCCTGGACAAATCGATCGACGAGAAAAACCGGCAGATCGCAGACCTGGAGGCGGCGCTGGCGCTCGCGCTGGAACAACTGGACCGCACCGAACGGGAACTGGCGGCGGCCAAGGACGAACTGCTGGCGACCCAGGATACTTTTAAAACGCGTTTGCGCAGCGTGTACGAGAACGGACAGGTGGCCTACCTGGAAGTGCTCTTCGGCGCGCAGAGTTTCAGCGACTTTGTGGCGCGGTTGGAGTTCCTGCACCGCGTCCTGGCGCAGGACGCGGCGCTGGTTAAGGAAATAGAGGCCAGGAAGGCCGCCATCGAGGAGCAAATACGCGCCCTGGAGGCGCGGCGGGCAAGGATCGCCGCCCTGAGGCAGGAGCAGGAGGTGGCGCGGGAGAACCTGGCGGCCCGCCAGCGCGAGAAGGCGGTACTCCTGTCCCGGGCCAAGCAGAACCTGGCGCAGCTCGCGGCGGAGGTCGACCGCCTGGAGGCCGAGGAAAGGGAAATTTTGCGGCGGATCGCCATTGAACGGGCGCGTAAAGGCACCGCGGTGGCGCCGGGTGCTTTTATCTGGCCGGTGCCGGGATACGAAGGGAGAATCTCTTCTCCTTTCGGCTACCGGATTCATCCGATTCTCGGGGTGAGGCGGTTCCACGACGGGATCGATATCCCGGCCCCCTCGGGCGTGCCCGTGGTGGCGGCGCAAAGCGGGACGGTCATTTACGTCGGGTACATGCAAGGGTACGGCAAGGTGGTTATGCTTGACCACGGCGGCGGTATAACCACGCTCTATGCCCACTTGTCGGCGCAGTCCGTGCGCGAAGGCCAGTCCGTCAACCAGGGGCAGACCATCGGCCGCGTGGGCAGCACCGGCATGTCGACCGGCCCCCACCTGCACTTCAGCGTCCGGCTGAACGGCTCGCCGGTCAATCCGATGAACTATTTGTAGACCGGAGACTTAAAGAATAACCGGAATCGCGCAGCGATTCCATCGAGTCCGACATCCGGCGTTCGACATCTGACCTCCCAGACGGCCTGCCGTCCATTGTAATTTTGGGTGGCTTATAATACTATAAATACCGTATAAGCCGAGTAAGCCAAGGGCGGTGGGTCGCTTTCGTGCGCAGGTTCTACTTCCCCGGCTGGGTGCTGGCCGGGTTCGGGGCGGCAATTCTGGGTGTTGTCCTTCTATCCGTGCTGGCGTTTGCCACAAACTACCAGCAGCTGGGCAACCTTGTCCGGGTTATTTCGCTGATCCGCACCCACTACCTGGAGGAAGTGCCGAGTTCCCGCCTGGTGGAAGGGGCCATCCGGGGGATGGTGGGGGCGCTCGACGACCCCTATTCTGTGTACCTCGACCCCCAGACGTACACCCACCTGACGGAGCAAATCGAAGGGTCTTTCGGCGGGCTGGGCATCCTTGTCGGCCTCAAAGACCAGAAGCTGACCGTCATCAAGCCGTTCGCCGGTACGCCTGCGGCCCGGGCCGGCATCCGGTCCGGCGACACCATCCTGAAGATCAACGACGTCAACGCCCGGGGGATCGACCTGGAAACCGCGTTGACGCTTATGCGCGGGCCGGTCGGCTCAAAGGTGGCCCTCACGATCCAGCGTGAAGGGGAACCGGCACCGCTCCGGTACGAGCTGACGCGGGAGGAAATCCAGATTCCGACCGTGGAGGCCAGGATAATGAACCGGCGGGGCCTCGCCTACATCGCCATTACCACCTTCACGGAAAAGACCGGGCGGGAATTCAACGAGGCCCTGGCCCGGATGCACCGCGAAGGGATGCGCGGGCTCATCCTGGATTTGCGGGACAACCCGGGGGGCGAGTTGCAGGCCGCCGTGGACGTGGCGGACGCTTTCCTGTCCCGGGGACCGATCGTTTACATCGCCCACCGGGCGCGCAAGAACCAGGTCTTCTACGCGGATCCGCAGAGGACAAAGCTGCCGCTGATCGTTCTGGTGAACGAAGGCACGGCGAGCGCGGCGGAGATCGTGGCCGGGGCGATAAAGGACGCCGGGGTGGGGGTGCTGGTGGGTACGCGTACCTACGGCAAAGGGGTCGTGCAAACGCTTTTCCCGCTGAACAATGGCGCGGGCGTGAAGCTGACCACCGCCCGCTACCTGACGCCCAACAAGCATGACCTGAATCAGGCCGGCATCACCCCGGACGTGCTGGTGAAGCAGCCCGAAAACGCGGCCGAAGACGTGCAATTGCAGCGTGCCGTCGCCATTCTGGAGGCGAAGCTGTGACGAGGTGAAGTTATGCCCTTTGGGTGGATTGCCGGCGGGGTGATAAGCCGGGTACTGGAAACGATTGTGGACCCGCTATTCCTGATAATCATCGCCCTCGTGGCCCTGCAGTACCGGCGCGTCGCCGGCATCCGGGAAACATTTTTCGGGGTGAAAACGGGTGGCGTGTGGCGCGACACCCTGCTGGCCACCGGGTTCGGGATCGTCGGCGGGATCGTCGGCGGTTACCTCATTGTCCTGGTTGGCCTTACCCTCACCGGCACCGGCCTGATTTACCTGCTCCCGCTGGCCGTCCTCCTGATGCTCATCAACCCGCGCTTTTTGTGCTTCGCTTATGCCGGGGGGCTTCTTTCCCTCGCGTCCCTGGTTTTTGGTTATCCTCCGGTCAACGTGCCCCAGGTAACGGCCCTGGTGGCCGCGCTGCACTTCGTGGAGAGCCTGCTCATTTTCCTCAGCGGGCACATGGGCGCCGTCCCGGCCTTCATCCGCCTGCCGGGGGGACAGGTGGTCGGCGGCTTCACCCTGCAGAAATTCTGGCCGATTCCCATCGTGGCGCTGACCGTGGCGGGAACCATGGCCCCGGGAACAGAACTGGTACAGATGCCGGACTGGTGGCCGCTGATCAGGCCGGAGGTGCCCGGCGAGGCAGACAACCTGGTCTTCACCCTTGTCCCCCTGGTCGCCGGTCTGGGTTACGCCGACCTGGCCACCGCCCGCACGCCCGTGGCGAAGAGCCGCCTGGCGGCGCTTTATCTGGCGGGTTACAGCCTTGTTCTCTTCGCCCTCGCGGTCGCCGCCGGCCATTTGCCGTCCCTGGCCTGGGCGGCGGCCCTGTTCTCGCCCCTCGG
>DMDP01000034.1 GCA_003445475.1 Peptococcaceae bacterium
CTCCCGGTGGCGGAGGAGGAGCGCCTCGACACCCGCACCCGGATGGCGGAAACGGTTTTCCTCGGGCTGCGCCTGTTGGACGGGCTTGACCGGCAGGCGTTCCGCGCCAGGTTCGGTAAGGATGTCATGGAAGTTTACGGGACGACGGTTGGGCACCTGGCCGGCCGGGGCCTCCTTGAGGTGACCGCGTCCTGCCTCCGCCTCACGCCCGCGGCAGTGCCCGTCGCCAACGAAGTCTTTGCCGCGTTCGTTTCTTAGGGTAGGTCTAATGCCCGATTTATTATCACGGGAGGGATTAAGTATGTTGGAAACCCAGGTAGATTTAAAGGAAAGCATCAAGCATAATTGGGAGCGATTTAAAGAAAAAATGCCGGATATTGGGCGAGCTTACCAGGAGCTCCCCGGCGAGGTTTATAAAGACGGGGCCCTGAGTGCCAAGACGAAGAGGCTAATGTCAATAGCGATAGCAGTTGCTTCGGGCTGCCGGGGATGTATGCTGTATCAGACAGAGCATGCACTAAATGCGGGGTGCAGCAGCGAGGAAATATTAGAGGCCTGCGCAGTAGCCATAAGCATGGGCGGAACTATGGCCGCAGCAGAAACAACCAGGGTGGTTCAATATTTAGTGGAGCTGGGTAAGTTATAACCTGATATGTAAGCGAAGGAAAAATAAAATTAAATCATAAGGGTTGCTGGCCGGGTTTGGTTAACCCGGCTTATCTTTGCATCCTGCCCGGTACTCCGGCTGGTTCTCATAAGCGCTTTCCCTGAAATGGCTTGCCTGGCGCAACCCGCAGGCGCCCCGCTTCTTGACAAATGCTACCCCATGCTTTATTTTAAGGGAGGGACTTTAGCACTCTAAGGGTGAGAGTGCTAATCCAAAGCGGGCGCGGCCGACAGGGGTGTTGCCCATGCAAATCGACGAGCGGAAGCAAAAGATTTTGTGGGCCGTGGTGGAGGATTATATCGCCACCGCCGAACCGGTGGGTTCGCGGACCATTGCCCGCAAGTACAAACTGGGTGTCAGCCCGGCCACCATCCGCAACGAGATGGCGGACCTGGAGGAGATGGGGCTGCTTGAGCAGCCGCACACCTCTGCGGGCCGGGTGCCGTCGTACCTGGGGTACCGGTATTACGTCGATTTCCTCATGCATCCGCCGGGGGTTACGGACGAAGAAAAGCTTCTGATACAGGAGAACTACCGGGCCAAGGTCCAGGGCGTCGGCGAGGTCATCAAGCGCACCGGGCAGATCCTTTCCGAGCTTACAAGCTACGCGGCGGTGGTGGCGGCGCCGTATGCCTCGCCTCCCGCCGTCAAGCACGTGCAGCTGGTGCCGTTCACCGGCGACCAGGCGATGGTGCTGGTGGTAATGGATCAGGGGGCGGTACACCACCGGTTGCTCGATTTGCCTCCGCATATCACGGAGGAAGACCTGGCGAAAATATCGCAGGTGCTGAACGCCAAGCTGCGCGGCATCGGCATAAGCGAGATCAAACTAACCATTCTCCACGAAATCTACGGCGAGCTTATACGCTACCGCCGTTTTGTTACGGGTGTTATGGAGGCCCTGCGGAGCATCGGCCCGGGCCACGAACAGATTTACCTGGGCGGCCTCTTCAAAATGCTCAACCAGCCGGAGTTCAAGAACCTTGAGCGGGTGAAAACGCTTTTGAGCTTGCTGGAACAGGAAGACTTCCTTTGTGACCTGCTGGCCTCCCAGACCGACGGCTCCGTGCGGGTGCGCATCGGGCGCGAGGTCAGCCACTCGGGTATCGACGGTTGCAGTGTCGTTACCGCCGGGTACACGATCGGCGGCCGGCTGGCCGGCGTCCTGGGAGTTCTAGGTCCCACCAGGATGGACTATGCCCGGGTGGTTAGCGTGATGAGTTACCTTACGGAGCAACTGTCACGGGTCCTCGAGGAGATGCTCTACGGCCAGAAGACCGGATAAATCCGCAAGCAAAGGAGATCGAACATTGACGCTCAAACAGCAGGCGGCGCAGAGGTCGGAGGTTAACGAACGCCTGGGCGCGCTCATGAACAATGCGGCGGCCGTCAGGGCGATTGCCGCGGCCATCGAGGGGACGCTGGGGCCAAAGGGCCTGGACACCATGCTGGTCGATAGGTTCGGCGACGTGGTGATCACCAACGACGGTGTTACCATCCTCACCAGGATGGAGGCCAACCACCCGGCGGCCCGCATGCTGATAAATATCGCCAAGGCCCAGGAAGAAGAAGTTGGTGACGGCACCACTACGGCCACGGTGATGGCCGGGCAGATGGTGGCCACCGGCGTGGAACTGGTGACGCGGGGCGTGCCGGTGGCCCGCGTAATCGAGGGCATGCGCGTCGGGCTGAAGCACGCCCTTGCGCTGATGCGCGAGGCGGCGGTCCCTGTGAACGGGCTTGACGACCCGCGATTGCGCCAGGTGGCGCTGGTGGCCGGCAGGGAACACGAAGATATCGCCGACCTGGTGGTGCAGGCGGCCGGGCTGGTGGGGGAGGAAAAGCTGCGCGACCCCACCTTTAAACTGGCCGACACGGTGGTGGCCGAGGAAGGGGCCGAAAACCAGGTCTTCCTGGGCGTAATCGTCAACAAGGAGCGCATGAACCGCCAGATGCCGCGGGAGGTGGCCGACGCCGCGGTGCTGGTTATCGACGACGCCCTGGAGCCGGAAGAAATCGAGGAAGAGGCGTTGCGCACGGAAGCCGGTTTCGCCCGCTACCTTGAGCTGCGGGAGGCCTTCAAGGCCAACGTCCAGAAGCTTTGTGAACTGGGCGTGGGGCTGGTCCTGGTGGACCGTGGCGTGGACGATATCGCCGAGGAAATCCTCACGGAGGCGGGCGTTATCGTTGTCCAGCGGGTGCTCGGTAAGGAACTGCGCCGCGCGGCTGAGCACACCGGGGCGCGGATGATCAAGCGCACCGGCCTTAAGAAACCCGCCGGGGAGCTTAAGAAATACCTGGGCCGGGCCGGCCTGGTTTACAACGACGAAAAGCTCGAGCAAGTCTGGGTAAAAAACGGTGCCGGCCGGCCGATGGCCACCATCCTGGTGGGCGCGGCCACGGAAGAAGTTGTGGGTGAGCGCGAGCGCATTGCCAGGGACGCCGCAGCCGCCGTGCAGGCGGCCGTACGGGGTGGGACCGTGCCGGGCGGCGGGGCCCTGGAACTATGGCTGGCGCGCGAGCTTCAGAAAGTAAAGGACACCGTGCGCGGGATGGCGGCCTACGGGGTCGACTGCGTTATCGAGGCGTTGAAGCGGCCGCTGGGCCAGATTGTGGCCAACGCGGGCTTCAACTCGCTGGAGAAGATAGGCGATGTGATGGCCGCCCAGGCGGCGACGGGCAAAAAAACGCTGGGCGTCGACTGCGACACCGGGCAGGTTGCCGACATGGTGGAGGCCGGCGTGCTCGACCCGGCGCCGGTGAAAATCCACGCCCTGCGGGCGGCGGGCGAAATCGCCGAGGCCATCCTGCGCATAGATACCATTATTAAGAAGCGCGAGGAACAAGAAGGGGGGGCGCGAGGCGAATGAGCGACCTCCAGAAACAGGAGGAAAGACAACCGGCCGTGGACGCCGGCGCAAAACCTGCATCGGCAGGCACCGGCGAGCAGGCCACCGGTGCGGGTGCGGCACCCGCGGTAGATGCTGCGGGGGACGCCCTGCCGGAAGAAGACATGCGGCAAAAGCTGGAAGAAGCGCAGGCCCGTGCCGAAGCTTATTACCAGCAAGCGGTACGCCTGCAGGCCGATTTTGCCAACTTCCGGCGGCGCACCATGCAGGAGAAGGAAGATCTGCTGCGGGCGGCGAACGAGGGCCTGGTGCGCGAACTGCTGCCGGTACTGGATAATTTCGAGCGGGCCCTGGCCGCTCCCGGCGAACGCCTGGAGGATTTCCGGGCCGGAGTACAGATGATTTACCATCAGCTCTACGGGATCCTGGAGCAGCAGGGTCTCGCGCCGGTGCCGGCGGTCGGCGAAGTGTTCGACCCGGCGCGGCACGAAGCCGTGGAACAGGTCGTTTCCGAGGAATACCCGGATAATACTGTTATAGAAGAACTGCGGCGCGGATACTACTTTCAGGGCAAGTTGCTCCGCGCGGCCCTGGTCAAGGTGGCCAGGAACGTGAAACAAGAGGCAACCGGACAGGAGGGAGAGTAAAGAATGAGCAAAGTTGTGGGTATAGACCTGGGAACCACCAACTCCTGCATCGCCGTGATGGAGGGCGGCGAGGTTACCGTTATCCCCAACGCCGAGGGCAGCCGCACCACGCCTTCGGTGGTAGGCTGGACCAAGACCGGGGAACGGTTGGTCGGAGAAATGGCCAAGCGTCAGGCCGTTTCGAACCCGGAACGTACCGTACGGTCCATCAAGCGGTACATGGGCACCAACCACAGGGTAAAGATCGAGGACAAAGAGTACACACCCGAGGAGATCTCGGCCATGATCCTCCAGAAGTTAAAGGCGGATGCCGAGTCCTACCTGGGCGAGAAGGTGGAAAAGGCGGTCATTACGGTGCCTGCCTATTTCAACGACGCCCAGCGCCAGGCGACCAAGGACGCCGGCCGCATCGCGGGCCTGGACGTGCTGCGCATCATCAACGAGCCCACGGCGGCGTCGCTGGCCTACGGGCTGGATAAGGAGGAAAGCCAGACCATCCTCGTTTACGACCTGGGTGGCGGTACGTTTGACGTCTCCATCCTGGAGATCGGCGAGGGAGTTTTTGAGGTCAAGGCCACCAGCGGCAACACCCGTCTGGGCGGCGATGATTTCGACCAGCGGATCATAGACTGGATGGTGGAGGAATTCAGGAAGGAAACGGGGATCGACCTCCGCAACGACCGCATGGCCATGCAGCGCCTGAAGGAGGCCGCGGAGAAGGCCAAGATCGAACTTTCTACGGTCGTAACGACCAACATCAACCTGCCGTTCATCTCCGCGGGTCCGGACGGGCCAAAACACCTGGACCTTACCCTTAGCCGGGCCAAGTTCGAGGAGCTGACCCGCGACCTGGTGGAGATGACCATGGGTCCCACCCGCCAGGCGCTGGAGGACGCGGGTTTAAAACCCGGGGATATTCACAAGATCCTGCTGGTGGGCGGCGCCACGCGCATGCCGTGCGTGCAGGAGGCGGTGCGCCGGTTCTTCGGCAAGGACCCGCACAAGGGAATCAACCCGGACGAGTGCGTGGCCATCGGGGCGGCCATCCAGGCCGCCGTCCTGGCGGGCGAAGTGCGCGACATCGTGCTGCTCGACGTAACACCGCTCTCACTGGGGATCGAGACCCTGGGTGGCGTTTTCACCAAGATCATCGAGCGCAACACGACCATTCCGACGTCCAAGAGCCAGATCTTTACCACCGCCGCCGATAACCAGACTACGGTGGAGATTCATGTGTTGCAGGGCGAGCGGCCCATGGCCAAGGACAACAAGTCGCTCGGGCGGTTTATCCTTTCGGGCATCCCGCCTGCGCCGCGGGGAGTGCCGCAGATCGAGGTCAAGTTCGACATCGACGTGAACGGCATCGTCAACGTCTCGGCGAAGGACCTTTCGACCGGCAAGGCGCAGAGCATCACCATCACCGGCTCCACGCGCCTGGCCGAGGACGAGATCCAGCGCATGGTCAACGAGGCGCAGAAATACGCGGAGGAGGACAGGAAGCGGAAAGAACTGGCGGAGGCGAAAAACAACGCCGACTCGCTTCTGTACCAGGCCGAGAAAACGCTAAAGGAATTCCGCGACCGGGCCGACAAGGGCCTCGTGGAGCGGCTGGAGAAGGCCATGCAGGAACTGCGCGACGTGCTGCAGAGCGAAGACGCCGCGAAAATCAAGCAGAAGTGCGACGACCTTACCAAGCCGCTCTACGAACTGACCACGGCCATGTACCAGCAGGCGCAGGCCCAGCAGGCCAAAACCGGTACCGATAATCCCGGTGGCGGCGAGGGCAAGACCGTAGACGCGGACTACGAGGTGAAGTAAATTCAGGCTAAGGCGGGCGATAGCGCGTGGCCAAGCGCGACTATTACGAGGTACTGGGAGTCTCCCGGGACGCCTCGCAGGAGGAAATTAAAAAGGCCTACCGCAAGCTGGCGCGGCAGTACCATCCGGACGTCAACAAGGACGACCCGCAGGCCGCCGAGAAGTTCAAGGAAATCGCGGAGGCCTACGCGGTCTTGAGCGACCCCGAAAAACGCGCCCAGTACGACCGGTACGGGCATGCGGGACCGGAGGGTCAGGGGTTCGGGTTTGACTTCTCGAACTTCGACTTCCGGAACTTCGGTTTCGGTGACATCTTTGGCGATCTGATCGATGCTTTCTTCGGCGGCGGGCGGCGCGAGGGTCCGGAGCGGGGCCACGACCTGCGCTACGAGCTGGAGCTCACCTTCCGCGAGGCGGCGTTCGGTGTGGAACGAGAAATCCGGGTGCCGCGCACCGAGGTGTGCGACGCTTGCGGCGGCACGGGGGCGGCGCCGGGCACGCGGCCGCGGGTTTGCCCCGCCTGTGGCGGGCGGGGGCAGGTGAGCTTCACGCAGCAGACGGCGTTCGGCCGCTTTATTCAGACAACAACGTGCGCCCAGTGTGGGGGCACCGGGCAGTTCATCGACACGCCCTGCGGCAGGTGCCAGGGCCGCGGGGCCGTCCGGCGGCCGCGGAGCATCAAGGTCAGGGTGCCCGCCGGGGTTGACGACGGTTTCCGCCTGCGCCTGCGCCGGGAAGGGGAGTCCGGCATTCGGGGCGGGCCGCCGGGCGACCTGTACGTGTACATCCGGGTTAAACCCGACCCGGTTTTCGTACGCGACGGGTATGACGTGATCAGCGAAGTGCCCGTAACCTTTGTCCAGGCCGCTCTGGGTGGCGAAGTGGAAGTGGAGACGCTCGACGGCACGGAGCGTTTGCGGATACCCGAGGGCACCCAGACCGGGACGGTCTTCCGCCTCCGCGGGAAGGGCATCCCGCACCTCAACGGTCGCGGGCGCGGCGACCACCGGGTGCAGGTGCGGGTTGTAACGCCCACCAGGCTGACCGAAAAGCAGAAGGAGTTGCTGCGCGAGTTCGCCCGCCTGAGCGGCGAGCGGGTAGAGACGGCGGGGAAGGGCTTCTTCGGCAAGATGAAAGACGCCTTTATGGGATAAGTGGCTTAAGGAAAGCCGGCGATAGACGTGACCTGGGTCGAAGTGAGCGTCACCGTAGAGCGAGAACGCGCGGACGCGGTGGCCGGTATTTTTTTTGAAATGGGGAGCGGGGTGCTCTGGGAAGAACCCGCTCCCGCGCTTGTTACGGTTAAGGGATACTTTCCGGCGGGCGCCGGGGTCGACCGGCAGGTGGCGGATCTGCGCCGGTCCCTTGCTGCCGTCCTGGAAAGTGAACCGGGCGTGGGGGTAAGACAGGTGCGTGAGGAAGACTGGGCACACGCGTGGCGCCGGCATTACCGGCCTTTTCGCGTGGGCAAGAGGTTTGTCGTCCGCCCTCCTTGGGAGGAGTACCCCGGTTTTCCGGACGACCTGGTAATCGTCCTCGATCCCGGGATGGCGTTCGGCTGCGGGACGCACCCGACCACGCAGATGTGCCTGGCGATGCTTGAGGAAGCGGTGCGCCCGGGCATGCGCGTTTGCGACGTGGGCACCGGTTCGGGGATCCTGGCCATTGCTGCCGCCCTGCTAGGGGCCGGGCGGGTGGAGGCGGTGGACAACGATCCGACGGCGGTGCGCGTGGCGCGGAAGAACGTGGAGGCCAACGGTCTGGCTGGCAAGATCGACGTCCGGCAGGGATACCTGTTGGACGCCGTCGAGGGCCCCCTTGACCTGGTGGTGGCGAATATCACCGCCGACGTCATTTTGCGCCTGGTACCGGCCGCGGCGCGCGT
>DMDP01000024.1 GCA_003445475.1 Peptococcaceae bacterium
GTGAGAAGCGGATGGCTTCTACTTGTAAAGATTTGTCATTTCAACACGCGCCCCTATTATAGCATGCGCGTGCTTCGATGGTCAAGGATTTGCGGCGCTTAACGGTTGTTGTCCAGCGCTTTGGTGGCTATCTCGCCCTTAATGCGTTCCAGGAACGCCGCGACCGGCATGCCGCCCAGGTCACCCCCGGACCGGTGCCGTACGCTGACCTTTTGCTCGGCGATTTCCCGGTCGCCTATAACCAGCATATACGGGACCTTTTGTACCTGTGCTTCGCGGATCTTGTAGTTAATCTTCTCGTTCCGCGTATCGAATTCCGTCCGGATGCCCTCGGCCTGGAGCAGTTCGTTGATTTTTCCGGCGTAGTCACGGTGGCGATCCGCAATCGGCAAAACCTTAACCTGCACCGGCGCCAGCCAGACCGGGAACGCCCCCGCAAAGTGCTCGGTCAGGATGGCTATGAAGCGTTCAAGGCTCCCGAAAACGACCCGGTGCACCATGACCGGCCGGTGGCGCTGCGCATCCTGTCCTATGTAGAACAGGTCGAACTTCTCCGGCATCAAAAAGTCAACCTGGATCGTGCCGCACTGCCACGTGCGCCCCAGGCAATCACGCAGGTGAAAGTCGATCTTCGGACCGTAAAAGGCGCCGTCCCCTTCGTTAACCTTGTAAGCCAGGCCCCTTCTGTCCAGAGCCCGGCGCAAGGCGCCGGTGGCCATTTCCCAGATCTCGTCCGAACCCATGGCCTTCTCCGGCTTGGTGGATAATTCAACGTGGTACGTAAACCCAAAGATGTCGTGGTAAAAATAGTTGACCAGATCGATGACGCCGATAATTTCGTCTTCTAGCTGGTCGGGACGGGCAAAGATGTGGGCGTCATCCTGGGTAAACGACCGGACGCGCATGAGCCCGTGCAGCACGCCCGATAGCTCGTGCCGGTGCACAAGCCCCAGTTCGCCCAGCCTGATCGGCAGTTCGCGGTAAGAGTGCATACGACTCTTATAAATAATGATACCGCCGGGGCAATTCATCGGCTTTACGGCGTAGTTTTCGCCGTCAATATTGACAAAGTACATGTTATCCCGGTAGTGTTCCCAGTGCCCCGACCGTTTCCACAGTTCCTGCCGCAGAATTATGGGTGTCTTTACCTCCTGGTAACCCCGCCTGGCGTGTTCTTCCCGCCAGAAACGCTCCAGTTCGTTGCGCAAGACCATACCTTTGGGGTGGAAGAAGGGAAAACCGGGACCCTCCTCGTGAATGCTGTAAAGATCGAGTTCCACACCCAAACGACGATGATCCCGTCTCTTAGCTTCTTCAAGCCTGGCCAGATGCTCCTTTAGCAACGATTCTTTGGGAAAGGAGGTGCCGTAAATCCGCTGCAACATCTGGTTGCGCTCGTCGCCGCGCCAGTAAGCGCCAGCGACATTCAAGAGTTTTATCGCTTTAATGCGCCCCGTAGAAGGGACGTGCGGCCCCGCGCAAAGGTCGATAAATTCTCCCTGGCGGTAACAGGAGATTACCTCTTCGTCGGGAAGTTCCCGGATTAACTCAACCTTGTACGTTTCACCCGCCTCCTGGAAAAGGCGGATCGCCTCTTCACGCGAGACCTCTATGCGTTGGATGGGAAGGTCTTCCTTGATGATGGCACGCATCTCGTTTTCTATACGATCCAGGTCTTCAGGCGTGAAGGGCCGTGCGATGTCAAAATCGTAGTAATATCCGTCCGCTATGGCCGGTCCAATCGCCAGCTTAGCCCCCGGATACAGCCGCTTTACCGCCTGGGCCAGGATGTGGGCTGTACTGTGGCGGTAGACACGCCGACCGGCCTCGTCCTCAAAAGTGAAAAACTCCACTGCGGCATCGCTTTCTATGGGGCGGGTGAGGTCAACCAGCACCCCGTTCACGCGCGCCACCAGCGCCTCCCTGGCAAGGCGGGGGCCTATGTCCCGCGCAATTTCCAGAGGTGTGGTGCCGCTCGGGTATAATCTGACCTCGCCGCCCTTCAAGGTAATCTGAAGCACGCTTGCGCCCCCTCCATCATAAACTTGCCGCAAAATAAAAACCCCGCCCCTCAGGGACGGGAGACGATGTCCCGCGGTTCCACCCTGCTTAGGAGGCCCGTGCCTCCTCCCTCTCGCGGCAGATAACGGTGCCACCCGGCCCCCTTTTCAGAGGCGGCTTGGGAGGCGGTTTTCGGCTCCGCGCCCCGGGAGCGCTCGCAGCCAGGGCGCTCCCTCTCTGGATGGGGTTGGCGGGCCTACTTTTCTCCCGCATTGCCTTTATTCCCTTGAACCAATGCCCATTATATTTGGAAACGTGCCGGGCTGTCAATCGGGTGCTGTACGGAGTTCATTTTCAGGGCAACGCCCGCCAAAGATAAAACAGGCCCACCTGAACGGCACCGATTACAAACCCCAGTACACCGCCGAGAATAACGATGTGGCGGAGCTCGGTGGCCGCCACCCGGAAAACTATTTCTTCCAACCGGTCCAGGGAAAACTCGTTAAGCTTGTCCTCAACAATCTTGCTAATCCTGACGTTCTCTTTGAGATGTGATGAGACCTCCTCCATGAGCCACACCATAACCGGAGGCACCTGCGCGGCCATAACGTCGGCCAATGCCTGCGCCGCAAAGCGTTTGAAAGATAGAGGGAAAACCTTGGGGAGTTTGTCCATTACCGCTTTGTGCACCGCCTCACTCAGAAGAAGCACCAGGCGGTCGGTCAATTCACCCTGCCGGCTCAGCGCGAGGATATCTTCCATCGACAGAAGCTCTCTTTCTACAACCTCGCCGATCTGCCTGGCCAACTCATACCGCCGTTTCGGCAACAAACCCTGAATGGTATAGCCGATGACGGGAATAACGTAGGGATCGACAGGGCGGAAAAGAAGCTTTACGGCCAGCCAGTTTGTAAAGTAACCGATAAGCGACCCTACCAGTGGTGTTAAAACCACATACAGCCAGTCCACCGCAGCCTCCTGCCGCTCTCAAAGCCGTTATGCGTCTAATATAGCACGCAGGATCGCGATGCTTCAACGGGAGCCGATCTTGCACAGGCGGCACCCGGGACATTCACTGAAGGCGGCACCGAACACCTCCCTCAGGGTACGGACGGCAAAAGGAAGGGCCTGGGCGCCGTGCACGACGACGGTTTGCGGCGCAAGATGGATTACCGCCGCTATCAGCGCATCTTCACAGGGCTTGCTTTCCTCGCCCAACGGTGCCGCCACCGGCCTGTCGATGGATTGCATGTTCTCGTTGTAAAGTCGGTAACGGCCGTCGTTGTACACAACAACATGCACCGTGGTGGCTCGCGATCGCCTTCTTAAGGCGACATTTCTTAACAGGTTGATGTACTCGGTATCCTCGTGTTGTACGACCAGGGCATCCAGTGCCCTTTCAACGGCACCGGTGAGGTAGGCCGCGGCGTCCTGCAGGCGAAAGCGCACGAATCCGTGCAGGTGCAGAACCGCCGATTCCTCCAGAAACTCGGTTGCCCGGCGGCGGACGAGGCCGGACAGCGTTGCGGTGAGTCCCGGCAGCGCGTTAACGTGCTGTTTAAGGCGCTCCAGGCCCCCATCCTCGAGCAGAAGACCGTAAGGCCGAACCGAGTGCTGCAGCACCTTGTCCCAGTGGTTTGCTATCATAAGCGCCACCCCCCTGGCCACGGCCCACTTCAAGATTATAACCCTTTCGGCCGCAAAACGGCTTTTCCGGCCTGTGAGACGGCACCGCAATACCCCCGGAGGTTTTTCGGCCCACGCGACCCCGATGCCGCGCCGCGTTAAGGGGCCGAGTTCCCCCGTTACATACTTCTTGCAGTAAGGCATATACTCCCCGGCAATGATTTGCAGCTCCACCGGGCGATCCCCTCCAGGTTCATTTTCTTAAGTAATTCTTAATTTCCCGGGGAAAAAATATGCCGGCGTATTAGTTCCACCCGCGCCACCAATAATAAATAAAGAAATCTAACGGAGTATGGTTATGGCGCGGGAAAAGATTGTCTGGCTAATAACCAACAGCTGCGGCGGAGACACCCACTCTTTTTTGAACGCTTATTTTCCCAACTACCGGCAAATAGTCGAGGAGTATTTTGACCTGTGTTACAATAACCATCTTTCGGCCGCCGAAGGAAACGTGGCAATGGATATTCTCGAAGATTTTATAAACGGGCCGGAAAGAGCATTTACGCTTGTTGTCGAAGGCACGGTTCCCACAGCCGCCCAGGGCCTCTTCTGCATAATGGGATACCGGAACGGCAGGCCCTGGACGGCGGTCGAAGCGGTCAGAGACCTGGCCGCCAAAGCAAGGTACGCGGTAGCCGTCGGTACGTGCGCCGCCTTTGGCGGGCCCTATGCAGCGCACCCCAACCCTACCGGGAGCAAACCGGTCAGCCAAATTATAACCCGGCCTGTAATTAACGTACCCGGGTGTCCCGCCCACCCGGACTGGATAGCAGGTACCCTCTACCATCTGGCGCGCTACGGGGAGCCAAGACTGGACGAGTACAACCGCCCCGTCCTGTTCTACGGCGAAACCATCCACGACCGGTGTGAACGGCGCCATTATTTCGAAAGCGGCATTTTTGCCGCCAAGCCGGGTGAACCCTGGTGCATGTACAGAATCGGCTGCAAGGGACCGGTTACCCACGCCGACTGTCCGGTGCGCCACTGGTGCGGCGAACACGTGAACTGGCCGGTCGGGTCCAATACGCCGTGTATCGGCTGCACCAGTCCGGAATTTCCCGACGGGGTGGAGCCTTTCTTCGAACGCCTGCCGGACCTTAAAACGCCCGCGGTCAAGGTGGCAGCAGATCGTGTGGGTTTGGTTTCGGGCGTTGCCACCGCGCTGGGCATCGGTGCCCACCTGGCGGCCAACATTCTCACCGGCAGGCTGGGCCAAACCATCCGCAAGGGATTCGCGGGCGCAAGAAATACAGGCGTACTTCGTAAAGCGGCCCGGCAGAAGAAGGAGTAAAAGGTGATGGTCGATGCACGGGGAAGTGGTCGTTAACCCTGTAACACGGGCCAACAACCAGGGGCAAATAGAAATCAGGCTCGAAAGAGGTAAGGTGGCGGACTGCCGTTCGAGTTGTTTCTTCTTTCGCGGCTTTGAAATCATGCTGCAAGGGCGCGACCCGCGGGACGCTCCCTACTTTACCGAACGGATATGCGGCATCTGTTCGGCCGCGCATGCAACAGCCGCCGCCTTTGCTGTTGAGGACCTGGCGGGCGTAAGACCGCCCGAAAACGGCAATATTTTGCGCAATATTCTCCTGGCGGCGGACACGGTACAGAACCACGTAAAGCACTTTTACCTATTTGTAGTACCCGACTACGCGGCAGGTCCGGACAGGCCGCCTTTTGCCCCGCGGTACAGAAACGACTACCGCCTCCCCCCCGAGGTCAACGCGCGGATAATCCGGCATTACTTTGAAGCTGCCGATATTAGCCGCGTTGCCCACGAGATCTTGACCGTCCTGGGCGGCAAGGCTCCTTTTACCCACGGTATCCTCGCCGGCGGCGCAACGGTGCCGCCCGACGGCGCGGTGATTATGGACCTGGGCGCCAGAGTGCAAAAGTTAAAGGAATTTGTTCAAAATAAAATGATACCCGATGCCCATACAATCGCCGGGGCTTACCCCGAATATTTCGAACTCGGCAACCGCCCCCTCCGCCTTCTCAATTTCGGTTTCCTGCCCGTTGATCCGGAACGCAAGCGCTTTCATTTTCCCGGTAAGGTGGTTGAAGAAACCGGCATGCGGGAGGTGAGCGTGGCATCCATAACCGAGGAGTTGCGCCACGCCTACTTCAGGGAGCACGGCGAACCCGGACAACCCGGTACCCGTCCAACGGAAGCGCAACCCGGTAAACCGGGGGCGTATTCCTGGTGCAAGGCACCGCGGTACAACGGCAAGGCCTTCGAAGGCGGACCGCTGGCGCGGCTGTGGATTACCGGTCATTACCGCCGTGGCATCTCGGCTATGGACCGGATTATCGCCCGCGTCCTGGAAACCGATATCCTTTGCGGCCTGATTGAGAAATGGCTGGATGAACTGCAACGCGACGAGCCGATCTTTACACCCTTTGAAGTACCCGGAGACGGGGAGGGACTCGGCCTTACCGGTGCGATGCGGGGACCGCTTCTTCACTATATGTGCGTCAGGGGGGGCCGCATCAGCCGTTACGACATTATTACCCCATCGGCCTGGAATTTTTCCCCGCGCGATGCAAAGGGTGAGCCCGGACCGGTTGAAGAAGCGCTTGTCGGCACACCGATAAAAGACCCCGAGCAGCCGATTGAGGTGGGGCGCATTATCCGCTCCTTTGATCCGTGTTACGCCTGTGCTACTCACCTCATCGCAGGAAATAAGCGGCTGCATCAATTTATAGTTTGATTATCATTCGAGGTGCATCTGTGAATGATGAAGAAGGTGCAACGGCGTCACCCGCTGCCGGCGAGGCTTTTTCACTGGACACTGGCGCCCCTGGCCGTCATCCTTACCGTGACGGGCCTCTTGATTACGGCGCCGCCGCGCGGCAGCAACGTGCTTATCACCCGCAAAATTCATTCGCTTGCCGGTTTTCTGTTTACCTTTGGTTTTCTCGCCCGCCTGTATTACG
>DMDP01000134.1 GCA_003445475.1 Peptococcaceae bacterium
ACCCCGGACGTTGTGGAAAGGCTCCGCCTGATAGGTTACTGGAAGTACATGGAGCGCCATGCCGTTCCGGTGCACTGCGCGGCGGCATTGAGCATAGGCCGCCGGGCGATGGGCTTTAAGGAACGGGTAACGGAAGAACTTAAACAACTGGTAGCCAAGATCAAGCGAAACCTGACCGGAGAGGTCAATCCTGATAGACCGGGGGAAGGAGAAGGGATGACCCGTGGGGTCAGGGCCTGCTTGAGGCGGCTGGAGGGAAAGTTCCTGTTGCACAACGGGCTTGCCCCGTGGCAGCAGGAGGCGTATTACTCTATCTGGCACGACCTAAGGGTTCTGGCCCTGTCCCTACGGTGACCCCGTTTAGCCGGTGTCGGACAAACCGGCAGGCGTCTCTAACAGAGCAGCCCGGGCGGCAATTGCCCTTGTTGCGGGAAACCCGACCTGTGGGTGCTGTGCACCCCGTTAAGTCCGTGCGGGTTGGGGCCGGAACAAGAGGGCGGGGAACCGCCCTGTCCGGGCTCCGGGTGGGACTCCCGGGCCCAGGCCCCTTGTCGCCCTGCCCCCCGGGGCAAATCAAGTATCCGCAAAGGAGGCGAAAGCCTGGTCTGGGGGCCGGCTTGACTGGAGATAAAAACAGTCAAGTTTTTTGAACCAGGGCTTGCGTTTTGCGCGTTTCGCTTAAGTGGTTGCAAGAATTCGTTGACATACCGGTAACGGTGACCGAACTGGCCGATAGACTGACGATGGCGGGGTTGGCGGTCGACGCCGTAGAGGAACCCTGGCGGGAAATTACCGGTGTCGTTACCGGCCGTGTTAAGGATGTGGCCCGGCACCCGCATGCCGACCGCCTGCTAGTCTGCCGTGTCGATGTAGGACGGGGCGAGGATCTGGCGATCGTTACCGGCGCTACCAACATGCGCGAGGGCGACATCGTCCCTGTGGCCCTTGAGGGTGCGCGCCTGGTCGGGGGTGCGACCATTAAGCGCAGCAAGTTGCGCGGCATAGTCTCACAGGGAATGATGTGCGCCGCCGACGAACTGGGTGTCGGCGAGGATCATAGCGGTATCCTGATCCTTCCACCGGGGACACCTGTAGGCGTAGACGTTAAGGAATACCTGGGCCTTGACGATGTTATTCTTGAACTCGACCTGACCCCTAACCGCGGCGACTGCCTTTCGATCCTGGGTGTGGCGCGCGAGGTAGCGGCTATCCTCGGGCAGCCGTTGCGAAACCCGTTTCGGGCGGAAGCAGGTCAACCGCTCACCACGGACAGAGTGTGCGTTGACATAGAGGACCCCGGCCTTTGTCGCCGGTATGTGGCGCGCCTCGCAACCAACGTAAAAATTGGCCCGTCGCCTTTATGGATGCAGCGTCGCCTGCACGCTGCCGGCATCCGCCCGATTTCTAACGTCGTTGACATTACTAACTATGTCATGCTTGAGCTGGGGCAGCCGTTGCACGCTTTCGATTATGATACACTGGCCGGGGGCCGGATTATCGTCCGCCGGGCCAGACCGGGCGAAACGCTTGTAACCCTGGACAGGGCGGAAAGGCGGCTTGCACCCGAGATGCTGGTCATCGCGGATGCGGAAAACGCGGTGGCGGTAGCGGGCGTGATGGGCGGCCTGGCGACGGAGGTTACGGAAACAACCACGAACATATTGCTTGAGTCGGCGTGGTTCGATCCGTCGAGTATAAGGCGCACCTCGCGGCAACTGGGCTTGCGGTCCGAAGCGTCACTGCGCTTTGAGAAGGGCGTCGATCTTGAGGGGTGTTTGCGGGCCGCCAACCGGGCCATGGAGCTTATCGAAAGTACCGGTGCCGGCGAGGCCGTCCCCGGGGCGGTGGATCAATATCCCGAGAAGCACGTACCGCGCACCGTTATTTTGCGCCCGGAGCGGGTGGGACAGATCCTGGGCACGGAGGTGGCAGCGAACGAGATTGAAAGCATCCTGGACCGGCTTGGTTTTCGGGTTCGGAAAGGCCCGGATGCTTTCCTTGTGCAGGTACCGAGTTACAGGGTTGACATTCACCGTGAGATCGACCTGATCGAAGAAGTGGCTCGTCTTCACGGTTACGACCGGGTACCCGAGACCCTGCCCTTTGGTAATACAACACCGGCAGGACGCAGGCGGCACCAGGCGTTATTCGATCGCATCCGCGATATTATGGTGGCCTGCGGGCTAACCGAGGCTATCACTTACAGTTTTTTAAGTCCCGTTGCCTTTGACCGTTTGCGGTTGCCGACGAACGATCCTTTGCGCCGGACGCTTCGCCTGGCCAACCCGCTTAGTGAGGATCAATCGATTATGCGTACGACGCTTCTACCCGGGTTGCTCGAAACCCTGGTGCGCAATTACCAGCGCCAGATACCCAGTGGGGCGCTGTTCGAGATCGGCAGGGTCTTTGTTCCCGTTGCGGGGGAGCAACTTCCCGAAGAGCGGACGCACCTGGGAATGGCCTTGATGGGCGAAACACCGCGTGGCTGGAACCAGCCGGCCAGGCCGCTGGACTTCTTTTATTTGAA
>DMDP01000231.1 GCA_003445475.1 Peptococcaceae bacterium
TCGGTAACCCCGTAAACCTGGGGCGGCTCCAGAAGATGCCCGTCCTCGCCGCGCAGCAGGTGGTCCTGAAACCGCTCCGTGGCTTCCTTGCAGATATCCTCCAGGAACCGCCGCACGCGCACGGGGTCCTCCTCGAAAGGAAAGGTTACGTGGATGATGGCCCGCAATTCCCGGCGGTTGTAATTGCGGATGGTTCTTATCTCCGAATTGGCGATGTAGTACTTCTTGCCGGACCACTCCCTCAGCGCCGTGAACCGCAGGCCCACCTCCTCCACGGTGCCCGTGACGCCGTCGTTGATCTGCACGTAGTCGCCCACGCGCAGCTGATCCTCGAACATGATAAAGAAGCCGGTGATCAGGTCCTTTATCAGGCTCTGGGCGCCGAAGCCTATGGCCAGGCCCACCACGCCGGCGCCGGCCAGGAGGGGGCCGAGATTGAGCGTGGGGACGAAAACTTTGATCAGCAGGATGCCGGCCAGGATGAAAGTAAGGTACCTGGTTACCGAAAGCGAAAGCGTGACAAGGGTGTCGCGCTTGTTCGGGTCGAGGCGGCCGACGTTGAAGATGCCGCGGATCAGTTTGCGCAGCACGGCGAGCAGCAGCCAGGCACCCGCGATGACGGCCAGCACCTGCCCGGTTATGCTGAGGACTTTGTAAAGCGTCAGGTCTTCCAGAAAGGCAACTACCGTTTCGAGTTCCACCTCTTACCCCCCTGGTTAACAGGGTACAAGAAAGCCGCTGCCGTGTCCAGCCTCCGCAGAGGACTTTTGCTTCTTACCAAACCTGTACCAAAAAGGCGGGCCGTATGCGGCCCGGGGGAAGGAAAGGAGTCGCAACGGCGCGGAAATAGGCACCTGGAACGAACTCGTGTCGAATGGTTATCAGTCTCTAGTGTCAGAAAGCGACATAAATTTTGAGAAGTTGGTGCTAAAGTAGAGTTGGTCCTACACCGAAAGGGCAAACCGTCCGTAAGGACGGGGCGCAAAGCCGGGCGCAGGGGGAAAGCATCTCTGCACGACCGGCTGCCGAAGGTAGGTCGCGTACCTTCGGCTTTTTTGTTCTCTGCATTCAATCCGGGTCGTACTACCGGTTTTCTCGCATATGATGAGGGTGCGTTCTCTCAATCCAAAGGGGCGGTTCTTGATCTTGCCGCAGGGGCAGGGGCCACCACCTTCTTCACCGGCAGCCTGGCATCCATGCTGGGCGTGGCGGCGGAAAAGACCTGGCTCTTACTGGTGTTTCTCCTCCTGACCTCGGCGGCCCAGGTCTTCGCGCGCCTGATCAGGAAGCTGCAGGACGCCTACGCGCGCCTGGCCGAGGCGCACGCGGCCACCGAGCGCTCCCTGCAACACATCTCTTCGCTCTACCAGGCCCTGGAAGCCTTTTCCGTGCAGGAGGACAAGGCCCACCTGGCACACCTGCTGGCCGCTTACGCCCAAAAGCTCTGCAACTGCCCCGCCGCTTGCCTGCTGCTGCGCCCCGAAGCGGGCAGCCAGCGCGAACCCGTGCTTGCAGTCTGCGCCCCGGACGGCCCGTCTCCCCGCGTAAACTGGGCCGGCGTAATGCAAAGGATCTGGGCCCGCGTGGAACCGGGGGTTTTTACGGCAACGACCCTGCCCGCCGGGGAAAGCGGGCGGCTGCTCGCCGTGCCGGTCCGGTCGATGGGTGAATGCTTCGGTCTCCTGGGCTGCCTGGTGCTGCCGGACGATGAAACGGGCCCACAACGGGAAAAGGCGCTGGGCTTCCTGGCTAACCTGGGCGGAATCGCCCTGGAAAGGCGTAAAACCGAGCAGCTCTGGGCACGGCTCCTGGTCAGCGAAGAGCAAAACCGGATCGCCAACGAGATCCACGACGGGGTAATGCAGCACCTCTTCAGCATCGCGTTCGCCGCCCATGCCCTTTCCGAGATGCATGCGCACCTGCAGAACGGCGACGTGCAGCAGAAGCTGGCGCTGGTAAAAAACGCGGCCAACCAGGCCGCCCGGGAACTGCGGGCCTCCATCTACCGCCTCAGCCCGTGCCGCCGGGGCGAGCAGGTCTTCGTGGCCGGGCTGGCCTCTTACCTGGAAAGTATGGCGGAACTGAACGGCATCGAGGTTGATTTCCGGCCGGAAGGCTCGGAGGAGGCGGTCAGCCCGGCCCTGCACAAGGCACTCTACCGTATCGTGCGCGAGGCGACCGCCAACGCCGTAAGGCACGGAAAATGCACGCGCATCCAGGTTATGTTAAAGATGGCACCGGGAAAGATGGTTCTGCAGGTTAAAGACGACGGCCAGGGCTTTGCGGTCGGCCGCCAGGCGCCGGGCGGTCTTGGGTTAACCAATATGCGCAACTTAATGGCCTCCTTCGGGGGCGGCTTTAGCGTGGACAGCGCACCCGGAAGGGGTACCAGGGTGACGTGCGTGGTGCCCGCGGACGATAAAAACTCTACGGCATATTCCGGTACGGGAGGTATCGGCGTTGAAAGTCGCTGTGGTTGACGACCACCCGCTGGTATGGGAGGGTTTGCGGGCCGTTCTGGAATCCCAGCAGGACTTTGAACTTGCCGGGTGGGCCGGCAGCGGCCGGGAAGCAGAGAAACTCTTCGCCCACCTGCGGCCGGACCTGGCCCTTGTCGACTTGCGGTTACCGGGGGAATACGGCATCGACGTCATCAGTAAGCTGCGCCCGCTGGCGCCGGGGTGCCGGTTCGTGGTTCTGACCACGTACGCCGATCCCGACGATATCCGGCGGGCGATGGAAGCCGGCGTGGACGGCTATATCCTCAAGGAAGCCCTG
>DMDP01000030.1 GCA_003445475.1 Peptococcaceae bacterium
GGCAGACGCGCTAGATTCAGGATCTAGTGGGGAGACCCCCGTGGAGGTTCAAATCCTCTCTGCCGCACCATAGAAAAGCAAGGCCGTCGGGTTCACCGCGGCCCTTAATTTTTCTTTCCTGTCCACTAAATGTTGTTGCCGGTTGATTCGATAAAAGACTGGAGAATCATCTATCCAGAGGTGGGGGCCGATGGCCAAGAAAAACTGCTGGGATTTGAGGAACTGTCCGGAGGAGCAAAGGGAGAAATGCCCTGCCTTCGTGCAAAACCTGGGGCGGCGCTGCTGGCGCGTGCCCGGAACGTTGTGCGGCGGCCAGGAGCAGGAAAACATTCTCCAAAAGCTGGCCACCTGTCACCGGTGTGAAGCCTACTTTAAGATAAACTCTCTCACCTGGTACCAGACCTCCTACTTCCGCTTCCTGGTCTTTGTTACCTTTCCCCTTTTTGTCGGTTTCGCCGGGTTTCTCCTTTACACCCTTTACTTCGTAGACCCCGGGGCCTCGGCACCCTTCTTTATAGCTGCAGGGATATACGCGGCGGCCATACCGTTCTTTACTCTCGCCGCGGCGCGCCAGATGACCAAACCCGTGCGTATCCTGCGGGACAAGCTTATGCAGGTCGGCCAGGGCGACCTTGTCGGCGGCGAAGCCATTGTACCCCGGCGGGATGAATTCATGCTAGTTGCCATCGGCTTCAACGATATAGTTGAAATGCTTAAGGACACCGTCAAGCTCCTCGCGGACAAGGCGAGGATTCTCCTTTCTTCGGCAGAGCAACTGACCGCGAGCGCCGAACAGACGTCCGCCGGTGCCAGCGAAACTGCAGCCTCGGTTAATGAAATCGCGGCCACGGTAGACAACGTCAGCCGGGACGTTACATCCGTTGCCGATACCGCGAGGAGCGCCAGCGAACAGGCGGCGCAGGGGAATAAAGATCTGGCCGAATTAAGGACGCACATGCAATCCATCGAAGGCGCGACGCGGAACGTCGCGTCCGTGATTGAGGAGCTTGACCGGAAATCAGCCGAGATAACGCAGATTGTCGACCTTATTACGCAAATAGCCGATCAGACCAACCTGCTTGCACTTAACGCAGCCATCGAGGCTGCCAGGGCGGGGGAGCAAGGGCGCGGCTTTGCCGTGGTCGCCGAAGAGGTACGGAAGCTGGCCGAGCAATCGGGGCGCGCGGCGGAGGATATACGGGAACGTCTCACGGCCATGCAGGGACATACCCACCGCGCGGTGACAGCAATGGCGGAAAGCAGTAAACTGGTACAGGCAGGCGCCGGGGTGGCCGGGCGGGCGGCCAAATCGTTCCAGGAGATTATTAAAGGCGTTCAGGATCTGACCGACCGTTTGCAAGGTGTGGCCGCGGCTGCCCAGCAGATGGCCGGCGCCGCAGCCAATGTCACTGCCACCGCCGAGGAACAAAGCGCGGCTACCCAGGAGGTAACCGCCGCTGCAGAAACTCTGGCCAGGCTTGCCGGTGAGTTGCAGTCGTTGACCGCCAGGTTTAAAGTAGAGTAAACTGCTACTCCGCCTCCGGTGCCGGCTGGACGGCTGCTGCAGCCACCGGATGCAGGTTAACCGTTTCCCTGATTTTTTTCTCAATTTCCTGCAGAACGGCCGGGTGCTCTTTAAGGAACTCGCGCGCACTTTCGCGCCCTTGCCCCAGGCGTTCGTCACCGTACGCGTACCACGCGCCGGCCTTATTTATGATCTTCAGATCTACGCCGAGATCCAGGATGCTGCCTTCACGGGATATACCCTCGCCGTACAGGATATCAAAGTCGGCCTGCCGAAAGGGGGGAGCCACCTTGTTTTTCACCACCTTGGCTCTTACGCGGCTGCCGATGACCTCGGCTCCCTTTTTTAACGCCTCCAGCTTGCGGACTTCCAACCGAACGGAAGCGTAAAACTTCAACGCTCTGCCACCGGGGGTGGTTTCGGGGTTGCCGAACATTACACCTACCTTTTCTCGGATCTGATTAATGAAAATGGCGCTGGTGCGGGACTTGGAAATAACCCCGGTTAGCTTGCGGAGTGCCTGAGACATCAGCCGAGCCTGCAATCCTACGTGCACGTCTCCCATTTCTCCTTCCAGTTCGGCGCGCGGCACCAGGGCGGCCACGCTGTCCACCACGATGACATCGATTGCGCCCGAACGGACTAGCGCCTCCGCGATTTCCAGTGCCTGTTCCCCTGTGTCAGGCTGGGAAACGAGAAGATTGTCGATATCGACGCCCAATTTCTTAGCATATACCGGGTCGAGGGCGTGCTCGGCATCGATGAAGGCCGCGGCCCCACCTGCCTTCTGGGCCTCGGCGATTACGTGCAGAGCCACCGTGGTTTTACCGGATGATTCGGGGCCGAAGATCTCAATAACCCGTCCACGGGGGATGCCGCCGACGCCCAGCGCGAGGTCCAACGCGATTGACCCGGTAGGTATAACCTCCACGCTAAGCCGGGACGAAGCTTCGCCCAGCTTCATGATCGCCCCCTTGCCGAATTGACGCTCAATCTGGGCCATCGCGATGTCGAGCGCTTTCTGTTTGTCCAACAACCCAATCCCTCCCACTTATGTCGTCCCTAATATTTTAAGGCAAACAAGACCATTTGCAAATAAGAACGCGGGAATTTATCCCGCGCTTAGATTCTCCAGGTATCTTTTCAGCATATTGAGGGCCGTATTGACAGTTCCCTCGCGTACCGCCCCGCGGTGGCCCGGCAGCACGAACCGGCGGCAGTCCAGGTGTTGCTCCGCGGCCAGCGCAATATACACCAGTCCCACCGGTTTTTCCGACGTACCCCCACCGGGACCGGCAACTCCCGTGACGGCAAGTCCGATGTCGGCGCCCGTAAGCGCGCATACGCCACGCACCATGGCAACGGCGGTCTCCTCGCTGACCGCTCCGCAGCGATCCAGTGTCTCCCGCGGCACCCCCAGTATGCGTTCCTTAAGCTCGTTGCTGTAGGCGATTACACCACCGAGGAAATAGGCAGAACTCCCGGGAACATTGGTGATTCTGCCGCCCAGGAGACCGGCGGTGCACGACTCGGCCACGCTCAGGGTCAGACCGCATTTCTGCAGTAGTGTACCGACTGTCGCCTCGATCTTCTCGTCGTCCGTGGCAAAGACATACTCACCCAGGCGCCTGTAAATTTCCGCCCCGGTCAGGTCAACCAACTTTCTGGCTTCTTCTGCAGTACCGGCGCGTGCCGTTACCCGCACGTGCACTTCGCCGGGCCGCGCCAGAAACCCCAGTGTCGGGTTCGTCGTGGCCGCCAGGTCGCGCAGGGCATCGTGCACAGCATACTCGGGAATAGAGGTGAGTTTGTAAACCCGCACGTACAACACCGGGCCTCGCCCCGGCAAAGCCTCCAGGTACGGGACCACGGAGGTTGTAAACATGGCCCGGAGTTCCCGCGGGGGACCCGGAAGGATAACAATCGCCTTACCGTCAACCTGGATGATGGCCCCTGGCGCCGTACCCACCGGGTTGGGCAACACCCGGGCGCCCGCTGGAAAGTAAGCCTGCCTTACAACCGCCTCCGGCAACCCCTTACCCTGCGCGGCAAAAAAGGCCTCCATGGCCTTCAGCGATTCTTCGTCCAGTACTATGGGACGCCCTAAAACTTCGGCAACGACCTCCTTGGTAATGTCGTCGCTTGTGGGTCCCAGTCCACCCGTGGTGAATACCAGGTCGACCCGCTTCAGTGCATCGCGCAGAGCGCTCTTCATTATCTCCCGGTCATCGCCAACCACCGTATGCAGGGTAACCTCGATGCCCAGGCGCGCCAGTTCGCGGCTCAGGTACTGGGCATCTGTGTTGACGATGTATCCCAGCAGGATCTCAGTACCGGTGGATATTACTTCCGCTTGCAACAAGACCACCTGCTTGTGCTCGTACTTTATTTCACTTATTCGGCGGTGAAAAAAAATCCCTTCCCTTGATAAACCGGGAAGAAAAATTTTGTATACACTAGTTTTCCCCAGCCAGCAAGTTGCGAAACTCCTGGCCGGAAAGTTTCTCGGAGACCAAAAGCTTCTCTACAATGCGACTCATGACCTGCTGCCGCTCGTTAAGGATGGCGCGCACCCTCTCCTCCTGTTTTTGCAGGATGCGGCTGATCGTCTGGTGCTTAAGTTCTTGGGGCAATGTGCCTGGTGCCACAATGCCGATTTCTGACATGCCACCACGCACCAGCGTTTCCGCATAATGGACCGCCTGTTCAAAGTCGTTCGCTGCGCCGGTACTGCGCGAGCCGCAGACGACTTCTTCGGCTACCGCCCCCGCGAGGCAGATAGCGATACGGTCCTCAAGGTAATCCTGTGTGTGCAGGTACTTATCGTCTTCAGGGACCTGCCGGATATAACCCAGCGCATTGCCCCGGGGCGTAACTGTGATGGTAGAAACAGACCCCGGTTGCACCATTTCGCTCAGGATGGCGTGCCCGGTCTCGTGCACAGCTACCCGCCGGATCTCTTCCTTGGAAGGTCGCCGGTCTAGCTTGCCACCCATAACAACCTTGTCGATGGCCTCGAGGAAGTGCACCTGTCTTATTTCGGGTGCTCCCTCGCGCATGGCCAGGATGGCGGCCTCGTTGGCCAGACTCTCCAGGTGCGCGCCCGAAAAACCGAAAGTTTCCCTGGCGATTCCATCCAGATCCACGTCGTCTGCCAGGGGCTTGTTCCTCGTATGCAATCGCAGAATTTCAAT
Source organism: Peptococcaceae bacterium (assembly GCA_003445475.1). Classification (GTDB taxonomy): domain Bacteria; phylum Bacillota; class Desulfotomaculia; order Desulfotomaculales; family UBA12532; genus UBA12532. Next base: position 4,720 of record DMDP01000030.1, read on the forward strand.
GCGGCCTTCCCGGTCAGGCAGTTCCACACGCACCTGCCGGTCGAACCGCCCCGGGCGCAGCAACGCCGGGTCCAGCATGTCGGGTCTATTCGTGGCCGCCACCACGAGGATCAGGACCTCGTCGTCGATGCCAAGGCCGTCCATCTCCACCAGTAACTGGTTTAGGGTCTGGTCGTATTCCAGGTGACTGGTTGTCTGACCGCGCTTACCGCCCAGGATATCAATTTCATCGATGAAGATTACCGCGTACCTTTTGCCGCGCTTGCGTGCCGTTTCACGCGCTTCCTGGAATAAACGGCGCACCCGCTGCGCCCCCACGCCGGCGTACATCTCGATAAATTCCGAGCCGCTCACCGAAAGAAAGACCGCGTCGGTGTAGTGGGCGGCCGCCTTGGCCATCAGGGTTTTCCCGGTTCCCGGAGGTCCGGTCAGAAGAATCCCTTTTAAGGGACGGATGCCGAGCCTTTTGATCTCGTCGTGATGGCGAATGAAGTCCAGGGCCTCCCGGAGTTCCTGGATTGCGGCGGCCTGGCCTCCAACGTCGGCGAACGAAACTCCGACCTCGTTGTCGGCGGTTACCTTACTGAAGGTTTTAACAAGGCCGCGTGTCTGCGCGAGATAATACGTGCCTATGCCCAAAAGCCCGAGTAGAACCAGCGGCCCGATGTTGTAGCCGTTGGCCAGCAAAAACACTACGACCCCCAGGCCGATGCCTACGCTAAGCTCTTTCAGCATACAGCCCACCCCCGTTGGTATGGTTTGGGCCTGCTGATGTAACGCTTCTAGGAACCACTTCTACCAGGTAGAAGTCGTCCTGCCACATGTAAACGTAAATGTTTTCACCGTCGATCCAAACTTTCGCCTCCGCGCCCACCGCCGCTGCATTCTGCTCGATCTTTTGCGCCATTCCTTCAAAATCACCCTGGACTATGGCAGTATGAATGGCAAACTGGCTCTGATAATAGGCCTTCTCTAAGGCCGGGTTGCGCTTGTCTTCGACGATTAACCGGTAGGGGCGGTTGCCCAGGGTCGATCCTATTTTCTCGTTCAACTCCTGGTACTTGTCCATTAGATTAGAGGGATCGTTGAGGCGGACGTAGACCCGCAGCACCGGCCCTTCTTCTATGCGGTAATAGCCTGTACCATCATCCGCGAGAATCTCCTTCAGCGGCTGCTGCAGGCTGTACTTCGTATATAGCCACTGTCCGCCGAAAAGCACAATAAGAGTTACCAGCAGCGCCGCCAGGACAACTTTAAGGCGCAACTTGTGCCACTGCACGTCCCTTTGCCTCCCGCTATCTCTTTCGACAGTTAATGATTATATCACGGGCAGGCTGGGATTTCCTTATGAAATGGATGGCAGGAAGTTGAACCGCCGAGGCGCTTCAAACGTCCCCGTGCTCGGGGACGATGCAAATAAAAACAAAATTCTCCCGTCCCGTGTTGGTAAACTGGTGTTCTGCGTTCGGGGGTACGTACCCCACCGACCCGGGTGCCACGGCGTGCTCTTCACCCTCCAGGAACAGCACTCCCCGCCCCTGGAGGATGTAGTTGATATGGGGCCAGGGGTGCCGATGGCGCGGCGTGTGCCCCCCCGGTTCAAGCGTAAACCGCCGCATCACCCAGCCCTGCCAGCCCTGACCCGGCCCTACGAGCAATTGCTTCCACACCTTCTCGGCACCGGGAGCGGCGACGGGCGCTTTGGGCACCGCGCTCTCGTGACCCACAAACATGCCTTCATCCTCCCCCAACTTGACGCCGGCCAATTTGTCGACAGAGGTGTTCTTTCTGCCATCAGGCCGGGATCTTCTGCTCCAATGCTTTATATTTGGCCTACGGCCTCGCCTTCGAGATCGTAAGGAAGGGCCCTGGTAATGCGGACCTTGAGAAAATCGCCAGGGGACAGGAGTATGTTGCCGGTAAAATAGACCCGGCCGTCGACCTCAGGAGCATCGCCCTCGGTACGGCCGAAGTACCGCCTTCCCTGCTTACCTTCCGCCAGCACCTCGACCTCCTGTCCCACCTTCGCCCGGTTCAGCGCGTGGGAAATCTGTTTTTGCAACGCTGCCGCCCTTTTCAACCGCTCTTGCTTCACCTCGTCCGGCACCTGGCGGGGCAACCGTGCCGCCGGTGTCCCCTCCTGCGGCGAAAAGGCGAAAAACCCCGCCCGATCAAAGCGCATATCAACCAGAAAGGAGAGCAGTTCCTCGAAGTCGTCTTCCGTTTCCCCCGGGTACCCGACCATAAAGGTGGAGCGAATGGTTATGCCGGGGACGGCCTCCCGTACCCGAGCGAGAAGCATCCGCAGGTCGGCCTGTGTTGTTGGCCGTCCCATGGCGCGCAAAATGCGGTCGCTGGCGTGCTGTATGGGGATATCGAGGTACCGGCAGATCCTGGGCTCCCCGGCCAACACCTCCAGCAGATCGTCAGTGATACCGTTCGGGTAGCAGTACAGGAGTCGTATCCAGCGCACCCCGTCCAGGCGCGCCAGAGACCGCAGGAGTCCCGCCAAGCCAAGCCCTTTCTCCAGGTCCGCGCCGTAGCGTGTCGTATCCTGCGCCACCAGAACGATTTCTCTTGCGCCGGCGGTTATGGCGCACTTCGCCTCCCCTAAAACCGCTTCCGGCGGCCGACTCCGGTAGGGACCGCGTAGCCGGGGAATAACGCAATACCGGCAACAGTTGCTGCACCCCTCGGCAATCTTTATGTAGGTGGTGTAGGGCGGCAG
>DMDP01000103.1 GCA_003445475.1 Peptococcaceae bacterium
GATTCTCAGTACACGGGCGCTGGTTTTGTTCCGCACCGAACTCGAACGACTGGCCGCAGGCCGGCTGGCCGCGCCCGTAGATGCCACGGCGTACCGCGGTCCGTGGCGGGAGCTGGCCGCTTTTGCCGAAAGTTTGCGGAGACTCGTTTCTGGCTTCATCACCGAACTTGAAGTTACGGCTGCCCAGGTAGCTTCCGCCGTGGAACAGATGGAGATGGCGGTTGCCCGCGCCGCGGGATTGGCGGATGCCCACACCGAATTAAGGACGGCGGCTTCTTCGGTGGACGCGGTTACGCAAAAACTCGCGGAGGCGGTAAGCGCCGGGGGTGAAGCCCTCGCACGGGCCAACCGGGCCCTGCGGGCTGTGAGGGCAGGAGCGAAGGACATCGACGCTACGGTGGACGCCACGTCCCGCAAGCTGGACGACATCGGCGGGTCTCTAAGTAGGATCGACGACATTCTGGCGCGCATCGGCGAGATAGCCGACTGCACGCGGTTGCTTTCGTTTAACGCCGCCATTGAGGCCGCACGGGCCGGCGTGCACGGGCAGGGGTTTGCCGTGGTGGCCCAGGAAGTGAAGAAGCTTGCCGACCGCAGTTCCCAGGCCGTGGAAGAAACGGCGACCGTGACGGAGGTTATCAAGAAGGACGTGCAGCAGGCGGTGGCGGCCGCCATAAAAAACCAGGAGGATGTTCGTACATTGATTATGGACGCGGTGGCCGAGGTGGACGCAAGCCTGGAGGCTCATCGTACCAGCCTGGCCAGGATCGTGGACGAGGCCAGGGCGATGCAGCGCGAGATCAATAACTATTTCTCGCGGGTAGGGTCGCACCTGCAGGAATGGGAGGATGCGGTGGCCGAACTGCGGAACACCGCCGCTCTGTTGCGGCGCGTCGGGGAGTCGCTGGCGGCCACGGTGGGCAAGATAACCGTGAACGGAGGTTATGCCGGGGGTCGGTATAACGAGGAAACCCTTGCTGCGATAACCGCCGAACTGCAACGTCTCGCCTCCCAGCCGGAGATAAAGAGCCTGAACCCTCGAACGCATGCCCAGGTTTTGCAATCGTTTCTTGCGGATGAGCCGCTTCTGGAGGCCGTTTACAGCAACCGTGCCGACGGGTCCTTCATCTTCAGCGCGCCGCCGGCAGGCCTGGCCAATGCCAGAGTCCGTGCATGGTGGCAGGAGGCCATGGCCGGCAGGATTTACAGATCGCCCGTCTATGTTTCGGCCATCACGCGCCGCCCGTGCCTGACCGTGGCCGTGCCCATCCCCGGACCGGGAGGCAGGCCGGTGGGGGTGCTGGGCGCAGACCTCGCGGTGAACGGGACACGGGAGGGCGCGAGATGAGGTTGCCGGACGATGACGCGATAGTTCCTTTCTTTCAACCGATAATAGCGGTGGATACGAGGAAAATAGTCGGTTACGAGGTGCTGGGCCGGGTACGGACACCAAGTGGCGTTTACAGTCTCGGGCCCTTTTTCCACGACCCGGCAGTTCCTAAGGGTGCCAAGGTTAAGGCCGACCGCCTGATACGGCAGAAAGCCCTGGCGTTAGTAGCCGCGGCGGGTATCGGAGCCAAAGTATTCCTGAATATCCAGCCGCAGTGGGCTTATCCGTTTCTCCGCCACGACAGGCGCCTTCCAACCGTTGACTACCTGCAAACGTATGGTATACCGGGTCACCAGATCGTGATTGAAATAAGCGAGGCGGGAGCTTCCGTGGCCCCAAAAGATCTGGCCGAACTCGCCGGCAGATACCGCGAAGCCGGTTGCCAGGTCGCGCTCGACGACTTCGGGCTTGAATTTAACAACCTTGAAAGAATTTTTGTCCTCAAGCCGGACTTTTTAAAGATCAGCACCGCGTTATCAGGAGATACCAGTAACAAAACGCTCTTCTGCTCCCTGCTGAGAGTCCTTGGCCTTTTTGCTCAGGAAACGGGCCTGGACCTGGTGCTCGAGGGCGTGGAGACCGAGGCGCAGTTTCTGGCAGGGCTTGGTGCCGGCGTCCGGTATTTTCAAGGTCATTTCTTGGCTTCGCCGCAACCGGAACTGCTGCCCGAGGATAGTCCGGCGGATTTGATCGCCCGAGAATTAGATCATTACGTAAGCGGAAAGGTTAAACGTTGGACCGGCGAGCTGGAGATCGCCGCGCAGATGAACGCGCTGTTGAACGAAGTGTCGGGCGTTGCTGACCGGCTGGATGAATGCCTCTGCCGGTTGCTTCGCGCTGCGCTCCCATCGTGGGTCAGGGTGTATGTATGCGACGGTTACGGCTACCAGTTAACGCCCAACTATGTTAGTAACGGGACGGGTAACTGGCTCCCGCAGTACGAGTACGTCGGTCGCAACTGGTGCTGGAGGCCGTACTTTTTGCCCTACGTGGTCGAAGCCGCCCGGAAAAGGCAAGGGGTCCTCTCGGCCGCGTATCTGGATCTGGAATCGTGCCGGCCCATTCGCACGTTCGTTTATCCTCTGGGCGCCGACCGCTTTCTGTTTATCGACTTGGACGCCGATTCCGAGGGGTTCGCCAAAATAGAAGAAAGAGACCCCGGTTGAGGGCGGCGAAAGAAAGAAGCCGGGGGGGTGACAACGGTGAAGATCGCGGTAGCCCAAATCAACCCGACGGTGGGCGATGTCGGAGGCAACGTGGCCCGGATGCTGCGGCTGGTTGAAAAGGCCGCACGGGCCGGAGCGGCCCTTATCGTCTTTCCCGAACTGGGGGTAATCGGGTACCCGCCGCGGGACCTTCTTTTTCGGCCTGAGGTCGTCACGCGTGTCCAGGACGTATTACAGCGGCAGATCCTCCCGGCCAGCCTGCGCATAGGCATCCTTGTCGGCGCTCCCGTGCGTGACCCGGCCCGCGAACGACTTTATAACGCGGCCCTTCTCTTTTACGGCGGACGCCTGGTCGGGAGGCAGGATAAGAGTCTCTTGCCCAATTATGACGTATTCGACGAAAGCAGGTATTTCGAGCCAGCCGCGGCGCGGCAGCCGCTGCTTTTCCTGGGCAAGAAGCTGGGCGTCACCATTTGTGAAGACATATGGAACGACAAGGATTACTGGGATCGGCGGCGGTACGAGACCGATCCGGTGGAAGAACTGGTGGCCCGGGGGGCCGAGTTGATCGTTAACCTTTCGGCTTCGCCTTACCATTACGGAAAGCGGCGGCTGCGGGCGGATATGCTCGGGAGCATCGCGCGGAAATACGGGAGAAGCGTCATTTTCGTGAATCAGGTCGGGGCCAATGACGAGCTGGTTTTCGACGGGTCGAGCCTCGTCTTTGACACTCGGGGGTGTGTCGTGTGGCAGGGCAGGGCCTTTGAAGAGGACTTTGCGGTGATCGACACGGAGCATCGGAAGGGGGTTCCGCTCCAACCTTCCGACATACCGGAAGACATTCGTTGTGTTCACGATGCGCTCGTGCTCGGCATCAGGGACTACATGCGCAAAACGGGGTTTTCTAGGGCCGTCGTGGGGTTAAGCGGCGGTATAGACTCGTCGGTCACGGCGGCCCTGGCGGTGGCTGCCATCGGGAGCAAAAACGTGTTGGGCGTGGCGATGCCGTCCCGGTACTCCTCGCCGGGCAGCGTTGTCGACGCGCGGAACTTGGCGCGGAATCTGGGCATAGGCTGGCGCGAAATCCCCGTTGAACGCATATTCAACGCCTACCTCGAGGAATTAAACCGAGGTACCGCGCCGCTCATGGACGTGGCCGAAGAGAACGTCCAGGCGCGCATCCGGGGGAATATCCTGATGTTCATCTCTAACCGGGAAGGCTACCTGGTTTTGAGCACGGGAAACAAGTCCGAGCTGGCGGTCGGCTACTGCACCCTGTACGGCGACATGTCCGGCGGGCTGGCGGTGCTTTCCGACGTGCCGAAAACCTTGGTCTACGAGCTGGCCCGTTACATAAACCGCGACAGGGAAATCATCCCGCGCAGCGTTCTTATCAAACCTCCCTCCGCCGAACTGAGGCCCAATCAGTTCGATGAGGACACCCTGCCGCCCTACGGCATTCTCGATCCCGTCCTGAAGGCCTATATCGAGGATAATAAGTCCCCGAACGAGATCGCCGCGCAGGGATTTGACCGCCGGCTGGTCGGAGAGATTGTCCGGCGGGTGGACCGGGCCGAATTCAAGCGGCGCCAGGCTGCGCCGGGGCTGCGCGTGACTTCGAAAGCTTTCGGTATGGGCCGGCGGTTTCCCATTGCCTGGCACCCCGGGTAGCCCTGCATGTATACAGTGTCATTTTGCCCGCCGTGGTTGACAAACGCCCGGCGGGCTGCTAAAATCAATGCTCAAAGGTAGGCTTTACAGTGTGGTAAAGCAGGGTAAAGGCGCCCGGGAAATCCGGGCGCCTTCTCTTTTAAACGGGCTTAATCTTATCCACCACGCGTCGTCGGCAAGGGAGCTTAGTCTTAAAGCATTTTCGGCCAAAAAGTATACGGACGTGGTACGGTGCTGTACCACCAGGGGAATCGGCGAAGGCGCCTATTGTGCGATGCACGGTAGGCGCCGCAAATTTTTACACCGCCGACGGTGTAGCGGTAAGGGTGCCGCAAGTGAAAACGCCTGCAGGCACCTTTGTCGTTTTAGCGGTAACTCCATCCTGGGACGAATCAGGCGCCGTTCGTGCCAGGGTGTTAACATAAAACGAATCATTTGTCGGGGAGGTTCGGTTATGATCTGGAGAAGTGAACGCCTGAAGCGGCTCTTATACCTTGTTCCCCTAATGGTTTTGGCCATGCCCGCCTGTGCCCTGGCCGATGAACCCAGCATAGATACCGGAGACACGACGTTCATTCTCCTTTCGGCGGCCTTGGTGTGGATTATGACGCCCGGCCTGGCCCTCTTCTACGGCGGCATGGTGCGCCGGAAGAACGTTCTCAGCACCATTATGCACAGCTTCATCATCATCTGCCTGGTGTCCGTGCAGTGGGTATTGATCGGCTACACCCTGGCTTTCGGGCCGGATCACGGGCACCTGGTCGGAGACCTTTCCTGGCTGGGGCTTAAGGATGTCGGCCAGACGCCTAACGCCGACTACGCGGCCACCATTCCCCACCTGGTCTTTATGGTCTTCCAGCTCATGTTTGCCATTATTACCGCGGCCCTCATCACCGGCTCGTTCGCGGAGAGAATGCGGTTTCCGGCATTCCTGGCCTTCAGCCTGCTGTGGACCACCATTGTCTACGACCCGCTGGCTCACTGGGTCTGGGGTGTAGATGGCTGGCTGCGCAACCTGGGCGCGCTCGACTTTGCCGGCGGGACGGTAGTTCACATCAGTTCCGGCGTTTCCGGCCTCGTGGCGGCCTTGGTCCTGGGGCGGCGGCGCGGGTACGGCTCGGAGCCGCTCCTACCCCACAACCTGCCGATGACCGTCCTGGGCGCGGCGCTGCTCTGGTTCGGCTGGTTCGGCTTTAACGCCGGTAGCGCCCTCGCCGCCAATGGCCTGGCCGCCAGCGCCTTTGTGGTTACCAATACCGCCGCCGCGGCTGCGGCCCTGGCGTGGGTAATAGTGGAGTGGATGCACCACGGGAAGCCCACGGTCCTCGGCGCCGCCAGCGGTTGCGTCGCCGGCCTGGTGGCCATTACACCGGCTGCGGGGTTCGTAACGCCTCTACCGGCGGTGCTTATCGGCCTGGTAGCGGGAGCGGTTTGCTACCTGGCGGTGGCGGTGCTGAAGCCCCGGCTGGGTTACGACGACGCGCTGGACGTCTTCGGGGTGCACGGTGTGGGAGGCACCTGGGGCGCCCTGGCCACAGGTCTCTTTGCCACCACGGCGGTAAACCCGGCCGGTGCCGACGGCCTTTTCTACGGCAACGCGGGACAGCTCTGGATCCAGCTTGTCGGCGTGGCTGCCAGCTGGGCCCTGGCCGCGGTCGGTACTTATGTGATCCTTAGGGTGGTAAGTCTCTTCTGTAAGCTCCGTGCTCCGGCCGACGAGGAGGAACAGGGTCTGGATATTTCCCAGCACGGTGAAGACGGGTACGCGGACATGGTGCTGGGCGCTCCGGCCGGCAACGGCACGGTTGGGTTGAGCGGTGTCTAGCAAGCGTTAAGGAGGGAATGGCGCATGACCAAGATAGAGTGCATTTTGCGCCCGGGCAGGCTGGAGGAAGTTAAGGACGCCCTGGGCAAGTTCGGCATTCACGGCATGACGGTTTCCCAGGTCCTGGGTTGCGGGCTGCAGAAAGGACGCACCGAGGTTTACAGGGGGCGCGAGTACAGTATCAACCTCCTGCCCAAGGTGAAGGTGGAGATTGTCGTCCGCGACGACCAGGTGAACGAGATCGTAAAAGTGATATCGGAGGCGGCACGCACGGGTGAGATCGGCGACGGGAAGATTTTCACCTACAGGATAGATAACGCGATCCGTATCCGCACGGGCGAACAGGGCGACGACGCCATTTAGGAAGAAAAACACCGCGGTTGAGGTTCGGGCACAGACGCCCCGGTGTAAGCGAGGAGCAAAGCTCCGGCACCGGGGCGTCGCCTTTAAGGGAGAAAGGCAGAAAATTTTCGCAAAGGAGTTGGTGCATACCCATGACGCGCAAGGTTGCCATTTACGGCAAGGGCGGCATCGGCAAGTCCACCACCCAGCAGAACACGGCGGCAGCCATGAGCTACTTCTTCAGCACAAGGGTACTCATCCGCGGACCTCGCACATAAAAAACCCAGCCCTACTCCCTAAGTTTGCTCGGCACACGGGCTGGGTTATGCTTAAACCATGGGGCTTGGCAAAAAAGTGTTAAGGATGTATGCCTACCATCTCCCGTTTACGTACTGCTTTTTGCGAAAAACGTTCAAAATCAATAACAAAACGCTCATGGGTACCGCGGCTGATGATATCCAGGTTATCTCTGGCTTCCACCTCGAATACTAACCGCCGGCCATCTACCTTTACGAGTTTAGCCTGTACAATTACTTCAAGACCGGGAGGAGTTGCAGCCTCGTGGCTCAAGTTTACGTGCGTGCCTACGGTTTGCTCTCGCGGCCAGTCAAGATGGGGATTCACGGCCTGAATGCACGCCCATTCTATTAACCCAACCATGAAACCTGTGGCAAAAACCTCCGGCATGGCCTGAAACTCCGGTGACTCGGGATAAAGTGCTGGCACCGTTTTGTGTATGGGGATGCGGAATTTTAGTTCGTGCTGGAGCCCGGGTTGTAGTGACTCTTTCATGCCCAACACCACCCCACTTTTTATATTTGTTACATATCCACGGCTATGGCTTAGATGGTTTACCATGCGATATATTGCTATGTCTCAATCTTTTTCAATATTTTAGCGGTCAATTAACTATTTTTTAGGTCTAACTGAATAAAAACCAAGTCTAAATTTTCACAAAATAGCGTTGTAACTTTTTTACATTTTTACATGGTGGTCCTCTAAGTTCTTCCCAAGCCTACCGTCACCGTCGTCAATTTTGTGCCTAGAGAGGATGGGCTTAAGGGAGGACGCAAGACGTGCGCTGGACGCCTTGCTCGAAACTGCGAGAAGCAATCTCCCGGGGCAAAGACGTGGGCGGAACAGAACGACATCGAAGCCCCGTTTTCTGAAACAGTGTCAGTGTTCCGTGAGGCTTAGAAATTTTTGTTCTGGAAATTCGCTTGCGATCCAGTCGAAGTGCCTGTCGCGGTGGACGAGAATACAGGAATGGTGAAGCGCCCAGGAAACGATGAGAAGATCGACCAGGGGAATCACCAGGCCGTGCCGCCGCAAGCGGAAGCCGAGGAAGGCGGCGCGTCCTCAAACCGCGTGCTCGCCTCCGAGCAGAGGCAGTGCGTTCAGCATTTCGTTCAGCTCGGCATATTGTTTTTCGTTTGTGGCGCCCAGGAGAATTTCCGTTTTCACGGGCGGGGCGAGGACCACGCCTTCCCGGAGTAGCGCTTCCTTCAACCAGATGACGACTTTTTGCTGCCCTCCGGGACGCAGAGCTTCGCTCCAGACT
>DMDP01000105.1 GCA_003445475.1 Peptococcaceae bacterium
TCGAAGCCGCACGGAAGGCGGTGGACGAGATGCTCGACGAAGCTTTTGCGCGGCGGGGACTTACGGCGGTGGAGAAAAAGATCGAGGCCTGCGCGCATACGGTGGTCAACACAGGGTGCTGCCTGGCGGCCGTACCGCTGTGGTATTAATTCTTTAAAACAGAGGGGTTTTGGCCTATGGAGCTCTGGTACACGGAAAAGCAAAACGATAACCTGGCCCTGTCGTACCGGGTGCGGGAGACCCTGCACGTTGAGCAAACGCCGTTCCAGCACCTGGCGGTGCTCGACACCATACCGTTCGGGCGCATGCTTGTGCTGGACGGCATTGTTCAGACCGCGGTGGTCGACGAGTTTATCTATCACGAGATGATCGCCCACGTCCCGCTCAACACCCACCCCGCACCGCGCCGCGTCCTGATCATCGGGGGCGGTGATGGCGGCACGCTGCGCGAGGTGGTTAAGCACCCCGGCGTGGAGAAGGTTACGCAGGTGGAAATCGACGCGCGGGTCATCGAGGTTTCCAGACAGTTTCTGCCCGAGTTGAGCTGCAGTTTCGACGACCCGAAGGCCGAAGTCGTGATCGGCGACGGGATCAAGTACGTGGCGGAACACAGGGATACCTTCGACGTGGTGATCATCGACTCGACGGATCCGGTAGGCCCGGCGGTCGGGCTTTTCAGCCGCGAATTTTACACATCTCTTTACGCCTGCCTGCGCGAAGACGGGCTGTTCGTAGCGCAAACGGAATCCCCTTACTTTCACAGCGATCTCGTGGCCCGCATCCAGAACGACGTCGGTGAGATCTTCGGCCTCGCGCGGGTCTACTGGGCCTGCATACCCACCTACCCGGGCGGGATGTGGAGCTTCACCCTCGGGTCCAAGAAGTACGACCCGCTGGACGCGCCGGTGGAACGGATGCCCGCGTATCCCACCAGGTATTACACGCCCGCCGTCCACCGGGCCTGCTTTGCCATGCCGCGCTTTCTGGAGGAGCGGTTCAAGTAGGCGTGCCGTGGGAGGTTGTCAGGGAACAGGATTTTATTGCCGCCCGTCCCTCGTATGAGGACGCGCGGGTTGTGGTCGTCGGGGCGCCGCTCGACGCCACGGGTTCTTTCCGGCCCGGTACGCGCGGGGGGCCCGCGGCCATCCGGGCCATGTCATACTGTCTTGAAGAGTACAGTCTCGACCTGGACCGGGACCTGCGTACCGTTCCCTTCCACGACCTGGGCGACGTGGCCTTGCCTCCCGGCGACGTCGAGGAAGGCCTGCGCCGCATCGAGGCGGTGGTAACCCGGATCCTGGATGACGGGAAAACGCCCGTTATTTTCGGCGGCGAGCACCTCGTTACCCTGCCGGCGGTGCGCGCCGTGGCTCGCCGCTGTCCTTCCCTCGCGGTCGTCCAGCTCGACGCGCACGCCGACCTGCGTGCGGATTACCTCGGCGTGGCGCTTTCCCACGCCACCGTCATGCGGCGCGTGGGCGACTTCCTGGGGCGAGGCAACCTCTACCAGTTCGGCATCCGCTCGGCCGACGGCGAGGAAATGGAGGTGGCGCGGGAGAGCGGCGCCTTCCACACCCACCGTGTCCTGCCGGGTCTGGAGAGCGCGATCGCCGCCCTTAAAGACCGGCCGGTTTACGTCACCCTCGACGTGGACGTGGTCGACCCGGCGTTTGCCCCCGGCGTCGGCACCCCCGAGCCGGCGGGCGTGTCGCCGCAAGAGATTCTGGAAGCGGTGCGCCTCCTCGGGAACCTCCAGATCGCCGGCTGGGACGTGGTGGAGGTAAACCCCGCCTACGACCCGGCGGGCATTACCGCGCTCCTGGCGGCCAAAATCGTCCGCGAAGCCCTGCTGACCATGAGCCGACACCGGGGTGTCTGATTTCGGACACCTCTCACGCCCCGGATCCACCCGGTTTTTCCGCAGACGTTCGACGCTCCCCCTGTCCGTTTTCGAACACCCGGATGGTAGATACCGGCGTTGGAGCCGGTTTTTCTTTTGGCACGCAACTTGCTTAATATGTTCGCCGGGATGAAAAACTAGCGGCGGGAGGGGTCTTCTGTGCTGCAGGAGGAGGCTAGCGGTTTTATGGGCTTCCTGTGTGCCGCCACAGCGATCATGGGGGTGGGCGTCGCCTACATCATGTGGAGCCTTAACAGGGCCAACCGCGCGACCCAGGTGAGCGTGGCCAAGGGAGAGGCGAAAAGGGAGACGGAGTGGCTGCGTCAACTCAGATCGGTCGCGCTTACCGAGCCGCTGGCGGAAAAGACCAGGCCCGGAAGCTTTGCGGAACTGGTGGGGCAGGAGGAGGGTTTGCGCAATCTCCGGGCGGCTCTCTGCGGTCCCCATCCGCAGCACGTGCTTATATACGGTCCGCCGGGCGTGGGCAAAACCGCGGCGGCGCGGCTGGTGCTTGAAGAGGCAAAGAAGAACCCGCTTTCGCCTTTCAAGAAGAGCGCCGGATTTGTGGAAGTGGACGCCACCGTTCTCCGTTTCGACGAACGCGGTTTTGCCGATCCGCTTATCGGCTGCGTGCACGACCCCATTTACCAGGGTGCCGGGCGGATGGGCATGGCCGGTGTGCCCCAGCCCAAACCCGGCGCCGTCACCCGCGCGCACGGCGGCATCCTCTTTATCGACGAGATCGGTGAACTGCACCCCGTGCAAATGAACAAGCTGCTCAAGGTGCTGGAAGATCGCAAGGTCTTCCTGGAAAGCTCCTACTACAACCCCGATGATCCCAAGATTCCCCAGCACGTCCACGACATTTTCCAGAACGGGCTGCCGGCGGACTTCCGCCTGATAGGTGCCACCACGCGCTCCCCGGAGGAAATCGCACCCGCCTTAAGATCAAGGTGTGTGGAGATCTTCTTCCGGCCCCTCCTGCCCGACGAGGTGGCGGTCATTGCGGCCAACGCGGCGACCAAACTCGGCCTCGCCCTCGAGTTCGCGGCCCTCGAGCGGATCAAGGACTACGCCACCAACGGGCGGGACGCGGTCAACATGGTCCAACTGGCCGGGAGCCTGGCCATTACCGAAAACCGGTCGACCATCGACGAGATAGACGTGGAGTGGGTCATTGCCAGCGGCCAGTACGTCCCCCGCCCCCAGTGGAAAATCCCGGGGCAGCCGGAGGTAGGGACGGTTCTCGGCCTGGGGGTGCAGGGGCCCAACCTGGGCGTGGTCCTGGAAGTGGAGGCGGTGTCCGTGCCGGCTCCTCCCGGAAAAGGGCGGCTTACCTTGACCGGCCTCGTGGAGGAAGAGGAAGTGCAACTGGGCGGGCGCCGGGTGCGGCGCAAGAGTATGATCAAGAGCGCCGCGGAGAACGTCCTGACGGCGCTGCGGCTGGCGGCGGGTGTCGCCCCGGACGATTACCACATCCACCTGAATTTCCCCGGCGGCATGCCGGTGGACGGTCCGTCCGCCGGCCTGGCGATGGCCACCGCCATCTACTCGGCCATAAACGGGGTTCCGGTCAGCAACAAGGTGGCGATGACGGGCGAACTCTCCATCCACGGCCGGGTCAAGCCCGTTGGCGGCGTTATTCCCAAAGTCGACGCCGCCGCGCAGGCGGGGGTGGAAAGGGTGTTGATCCCGGCCGCAAACAACCACCATGAGCTGTTGCTGGGGCGCAAAGACATCGAGGTCGTACCGGTGCGACATCTGAACGAGGTACTGGATGCGGCTTTACTGCACTGAAACCACGCGAGAAACGGAGGTGGTACGGATGGAAAAATACGGCGAAATACCGGTACAGAGCATTTTCTCCGGCGAGGTACCGGGGGCGGAGCCGGAGAGCGCCGGGGGGAAACGCCTCCTGTGTGGGACGGTGCTGCGCGGCAACGGGGTGCATGACGACATCGGCCCGGCGGCGTTCCCCCGCCGCAGG
>DMDP01000097.1 GCA_003445475.1 Peptococcaceae bacterium
GGAACCCGGGCTCATGCGGAAGGTAGACGAGGCCTATTTCCGCCGGGTTGAGGCCATCGAGTTTGCCGTCAAGTACGACGACGGCAAGGACCCCCGGGGGATAACCCAGGCGGATATCGTGGTTCTGGGCGTGTCGCGCACCGGCAAAACGCCCCTTTGCATGTACCTGGCGCATAAAGGGATCAAGGCGGCCAACACGCCCCTGGTTCCCGAGGTGCCGCCGCCGCAGGAGATCTTCAACCTCCCGTCGCACCGGCTGATCGGCCTCGTTATCGATCCTGAAAAACTGCTGAGTATCAGGCGGGAGAGACTGCGTACCCTGGGACTGCCGGCCCAAGCCGACTACGCCAACCAGGAACGTATACAAAAGGAGCTTGCCTATGCGCAGGAGATCATGCGCCGGGCCGGTTGCTCGGTCATCGACGTGACCAACAAGGCGGTGGAGGAAACGGCCGGCCGGGTGCTGGAGATATATTACCGGGGTATGAGATTGGCGTCGGAGACCGTATAGAAGACCGCCGCAAAACTTCGCCTGCCAACAAATACTCGCTGGTTGGCGAAAAGAATAAGAGGGAGAGGGGTTGACGATGTCTTCCTACCGTTTTGTCAAATGGTTCGCCGAACTCGGCAAGGACGACGTGGGTCTCGTGGGCGGCAAGGGGGCCAACCTGGGGGAAATGACGCGGGCCGGCATTGCCGTGCCCCCGGGTTTTTGCGTGACGGCGGAGGCTTACAGGTACTTCGTCGAGCGTATGGAGTTGCAGCCCAAGATCCGCGCGTTGATCAAGCAGACGGATATCAACGACGTGGAGCAGTTAACCTTGAACACCGCCCGCATCCGGGATCTGATTAAGGCTACCCCCGTGCCCCCGGAAATTGCCGACGAAATAACACGGGCCTACCGGGAACTCGGCGACGACGTGCCGGTGGCGGTGCGGAGTTCGGCCACCGCAGAGGACCTGCCCGAAGCGTCTTTCGCGGGGCAGCAGGATACCTATCTGAATATAAAGGGCGCGGCGGCCGTGGTGGAACACGTGCGGCGCTGCTGGGCCTCCCTGTGGACGGCCCGGGCCACCTCGTACCGGGAAAGTCACGGCTTCGACCACTTTACGGTTTACCTTTCGGCCGTCGTCCAGAAACTGATTCAGGCCAGCAGGTCCGGGGTGGCTTTTACCGCCAACCCTGTTACCGGCAACCGCCAGGAGATAATGATCAACGCCAGCTGGGGCCTGGGGGAGGCCATCGTCTCGGGCACCGTCACGCCGGACGAATACATCGTCAACAAGACCACGTGGCAGATCGTGGACAAGACGATTGCCGAGAAGACCACCATGATTATCAACGACCCGGAGCGGGACCTGGGCACGGTCAAGGTGCCGGTGGCCGAAAAGCTCGGCCCCGAATATGTCAGGACCCAGTGCCTCACGGACGAGGAAGTGGTGGCGCTGGCGAAAGAGTTTCAGCGTGTTGAGGACCACTACCGGTTCCCGCAGGATATCGAATGGGCCTACGATGCCGGCGACGAGCGGTTTTACATTCTCCAGGCGCGGCCCATTACCACCCTGGCGGAGACCGGCGAGGGCGAAGTCCTGGTCAAGGGGATGGCTGCTTCGCCCGGCGTCGCAACCGGCCGCGTCATCCTTGTGCGAACGGTGGAGGACATCGTAGGGGTTAAGGAAGGGGATGTCCTGGTCACCGTCATGACCAACCCGGACATGGTTCCGGCCATGAAGAAGGCGGCGGCCATCGTTACCGACGAAGGCGGGCGTACCTGCCACGCGGCCATCGTTTCGCGTGAGCTCGGTATCCCTTGCATCGTGGGCACCAAGACCGCCACGCAGGTACTGAAGCCGGGGACGGAAGTCACCGTGGACGCCACGAGGGGCGTCGTTTACAAGGGCCGGGTACGGCAACAGGAAGACGCGGCGGCCGCCACTGCCCCGCAGGTGCCGGGGGGCGCGGTTTTCCCGCCGCACATTCTCAAGGAGATCTACCCGGTAACCGGGACCAAGATCTACATGAACCTGGGCCAGCCGGAAGCGATCAGCCGCTACCAGGACCTGCCTTTTGACGGGATCGGGTTAATGCGTACGGAGTTCATTTTCACCGACCACATCGGCGCACACCCGATGTATCTCTTGCGGACCGGGCAGGAAAAACTGTTCATCGACCGACTGGCGGACGGGATTGCCGCCGTGGCCCAGGCCGCCTTTCCCCGCCCGGTGGTGGTGCGGTTCAGCGACTTCCGCACCAACGAGTTCCGGGGGCTGCAAGGCGGCGAAGAGGTGGAACCGGTGGAAAACAACCCCATGCTGGGGTGGCGCGGCGTGGCCCGGTACATCTCGCCCGAGTACGAGGGCGGCTTCCGCCTTGAATGCCGTGCCATGCGCAAAGTGCGCGAGGAGTACCACCTGACCAACGTCTGGGCCATGCTGCCTTTTGTGCGGACAACCTGGGAGGTCGAAAGGGTGCTGGCCATTATGGCCTCCGAGGGCCTGCAGTCCAACCGGAACTTCCGGGTGTGGATTATGGCCGAGGTGCCTTCGGTGGTGTTTTTGGCCGAGCAGTTCAGCCCGCTGGTGGACGGGTTCAGCATCGGCTCCAACGACCTGACCCAGCTGATCCTGGGGGCCGACCGCGATTCGGGCATCCTGGACAACATGGGCTATTTTGACGAGCGCGACCCCGCCGTGCAGACGGCCATCGCGCACCTGATCGCGGTCGCCCACAAGTACGGTAAAACCGTTTCTATCTGCGGGCAGGGGCCTTCGGTTTATCCCGAATTCACCGAGTTCCTGGTGAGGAACGGCATCGACAGCGTCAGCGTGAACCCCGACACCGTAGTGCACACACGCCGCCTGGTGGCCAGCGTCGAGCAGAAGATCCTGCTGGATGGCTTGAGGGCGGGGAAAAGCGGAGGCTGATGGCGTGTC
This sequence comes from Peptococcaceae bacterium, assembly GCA_003445475.1. Classification (GTDB taxonomy): domain Bacteria; phylum Bacillota; class Desulfotomaculia; order Desulfotomaculales; family UBA12532; genus UBA12532. Next base: position 2,934 of record DMDP01000097.1, read on the forward strand.
GGCAAGAATGCGCCTTTTCTGGGCGGTCACGTTCCCGGAGGAGGTGAAGCAGGGGCTTGACCTGCTCCGCGAAAAATGGTCGCCCTTTTTGCCGGGCGCCAAGTGGGTCCAACGGGAAAACTTCCACCTTACCGTCAAGTTCCTGGGCGAGGTAGACGTGTCCCTGGTGTCGGCGCTCGGCGAAGCGGCGGCCCAGGACGTCCCCCGCGTGGCGCCTTTCGACATCGAGCTGGACGGCTGGGGCACTTTCGGACGTCCGCCGCGGGTTTTATGGGTGGGTGTCGGCGGCGACCTTGCGGCGCTGGAGGAGCTGTGGCGGGCGGTCGAGGAAGCCGCGGCCAGGTTCGGTTTCGTTCCGGAGAAAAAGTTTGCGGCGCACGTTACGCTGGCGCGGCTTCGGCAGCCCCAGGGCGTGGAGGCGCTGCGGCAGCGGGCGGAGGCGGATCTGGCGCAGGCCGGGATGCCGTACCGGGTCACCGTCGGCGAGTTGCACCTGATGCAAAGCCATCTTACGCGGCACGGCCCCAATTACGCAAGCATTTTGCGCCTCCACCTTGGCAGGTAATCTTATACAGGGGTTGAGATGCGAGAACGACCGGCGTATATTATATAGATACGTGTTAAGAGTAGGGGAAAAAGCTATGCTGCTTGTGGTGGCCGTCAACGGCAGCCCGCGCCGCGACGGCAATACGGTGAAACTACTGGCGTGTGCGCTGGAGGAAGCGATGAAACGCGGGGCCGAGACCGTTCTCCTCCACGCCGTCGAGGGTATGGCCGGCTTAAAGGCCCAGTATTGCCTTCATTGTTCTTCACCGTGCAAGGGGGGCTGCTACGAGGGCACCAGGCTGGCCGAGATGTTTGACATCCTGCGGCAGGCGGACGGATTACTCCTTGGCAGCCCGGTATACTTCGGCACGGTGGCCGCGCCTCTCAAGGCTTTTTGGGATAAAACGCGGTGTCTCCGCAAGGAAAAGGCGCTTCTGAACGTCGTGGGTGGAGGCGTGGTGACCGGGGCTTCCCGCTTCGGCGGACAGGAGGCCACCCTGCGCGCGTTGCACGAAATGATGCTCAGCCAGGGCATGACCATTGTCGGCGACGGGCATCTTACGGACGCCGACGCCGGCCACCACGGTGCCTGTGCGCAGGAACCGGTCTTGAACGACAGGTGGGCCTTGGAGCGAGCCCGTGTTCTGGGGCGCCGGGTGTTTGAAGTGGCGCAGGCTACGGTACCGCTGCGACAAACCTGCACGGCGGCGCGGGTGAGCCCTTAAACCCCGGGGCCCTGGACCCTGGGGTTTTCCTTTCAGACGGTTTTGGAAAAGGAGCGGATAACGTGCTTCCGCCGCTGCGCCAGCGAACCGAGGAACTGGAAGAAACCATACTTTCGCCGTACGCGTGCCGCAGCCGGGAGAGCCGGGGCCGGGAGCGGCCCGAGGAACCGTGCGCGGTAAGGACCGCGTTCCAGCGCGACCGGGACCGGATCATTCACTCGAAGAGCTTTCGCCGACTCAAGCACAAGACCCAGGTCTTCCTTATCCCGGAGGGCGACCACTACCGCACGCGGCTGACCCACACCCTGGAGGTGGCCCAGATCGCACGCACCATCGCCCGGGCCCTGCGCCTGAACGAAGACCTTACGGAGGCTATCGCTCTGGGCCACGACCTTGGCCACACCCCTTTCGGGCACACGGGGGAAGCGGCGTTGAACGAGGTTTTTCCGGAGGGGTTCCGGCACAACGAGCAGAGCCTGCGCGTGGTGGAGGTGCTGGAGGACGGGCGTGGCCTCAACCTTACCTGGGAGGTGCGTGACGGCATCCGCCACCACACGGGGCCCGGCATGCCGGCCACACTGGAAGGCCAGGTGGTGAGGATAGCCGACCGCATAGCCTACATCAACCACGACATTGACGACGCCTTGCGCGGCGGCGTCCTTGAGCCGGACCGGCTGCCGCGGGAGTGCCTGCAGGTTCTGGGGTATTCCCACCGGGAGCGCATCAATACCATGGTTACCGACCTGATCGCCGCGAGCTGGGAGCAGCCGGTCATCCGCATGAGCCGCGAGGTGCAAGCGGCGATGGACCAATTGCGGGCCTTTCTTTTCGCCAATGTGTACGAAGGATCGGCCGCCAAAAGGGAAGAAGGCAAAGCCCGGCACGTGGTGTGCGCCCTGTACGATTATTTCGCCGCCCATCCGGAGGCGCTGCCCCCGGAATACCGGCGGCGCGTGGAAGAGTTCGGCGCAGCGCGGGTGGCCTGCGATTACATTGCCGGCATGACGGACCGGTACGCCGTTGCGGTTTTTGGGCGGCTATTTGTCCCGCAAGGGTTCCCTGTGTACTAAGTACCCAAAAAAGGTTGCCGGTTCGGCAGGAAAATGTCCAGGGGTTAGCGAATTAACTATTAACTGCTACCCGCCTGGCTGAAGGTGGTTGCTGTGCGCGGGTTGCTCCCCGAAGAACTGGTTGAAGAGGTCGGTGCACGCACCGATCTCGTACAACTGGTCGGCGAATACGTGCACCTTGAAAAAAGAGGACGTCACTTTGTGGGGCTTTGCCCTTTTCACCAGGAGAAGACGCCGTCCTTCACCGTTACGCCGGAGAAGCAGCTGTTTTATTGCTTCGGGTGTGGCGTCGGGGGTAACGCCTTTAAGTTTATCATGCTTAAGGAAAACGTAAGTTTTCCCGAGGCGGTGCGCCGCCTTGCGGCGCGCGCAGGTGTCCGGGTGCCGGTGACGGTGGAACCGGATACGGGCGAAAAGGACAGGATAAGACAGGCCCACGCGCTCGCCTCCCGGTATTACCAGGAAATACTGGCGGGCCACCCGGCGGCGTCGGACGCCAGGCGTTACCTCGCCGAACGCGGCATTACGCGCGAAATGCAGGAGCGTTTTCAGCTTGGTTACGCTCTCCCGCACTGGGATGCGCTCATAAACTATTTACAGAAGCAGGGGTACACACCTGATGAACTGGTGGCGTTCGGCCTGGCGATACACGGTGAAAAGGGCGTCTACGACCGCTTTCGCAGCCGCATCATTTTCCCGATTGCGGACGCCCAGGGGCGGGTTATAGGTTTCGGCGGGCGCGTGCTCGACAACACGCGGCACTTAACTTGCTTGAGTGCTGGGCCAAAGTACCTTAATTCGCCCGAAACGGCACTCTTCAACAAAGGAAGCGCTCTGTACGGCATCCACCTGGCGCGGGAGGGCATCCGGGAGCGCGGGTATGCCGTCCTTGTTGAAGGGTACGTTGACGTTATCACCGCGCACCAGTACGGAGTAACCAACGCGGTGGCGCCCCTGGGAACCAGCCTGACCAAAGAACAGGGCCGCCTTTTGATGCGGTACGCCATGGACGTGGTGATCGCCTTTGACGCCGATGCAGCAGGTGTCGCGGCTTCCATAAGAGGGCTTGACCTGCTGCAGGAAATTGGTTGCCGGGTCAGGGTGGTGACCATACCGCAGGGGAAGGACCCGGACGAATTCCTGAGGCGCGAGGGGCTGGAAGCGTGGAATGCGCTCATGAACGCGGCGGTACCGCTCCTGGAGTATAAACTGGGAAAGTTCTTATCGGGGCAAAGGTGCAGCACCGCCGCGGAAAAGCTTGCCGCTCTGCGGTACGTACTACCCAATCTGAAGGCGATGCGGAACGCGGTGGAACGTGAGGAAGGCATCCGGACGGTTGAAAGGATGCTCAGCCTTTCCTGGGAAACAATTCGAGGCGAATTAAAGAAATTTGAAGCCAACATGGAAGGAAAGCGGCCAAATTCGGATAAAATTGCTAGCAAAAGACATAATATTGTCATTAAGGAAAGGCAAGCCGCCCGGCAGGTTGAAGCCGGACTACTGCGGTTGATGCTTGAAGATCCTGCTCTCGTGTCGAAGGCGCGCGAAGAACTGGGTGATAATTTCTTCAAGCATCGCGGGTACCGGCAGATACTTGACACTATTATCAGATTGGGTAATGATTGTCCCAGCGTGGCAGTATTGACCAACTACCTCGAGGAGGAAGAACAGAACCTGCTTGCCGCTCTGCTGGCGGATGAACTGCCGCCCGGGGATCGTGAACAGATGGCCCGGGACTATATCGCGGCGCTGAAAAGGGCGCACCACCGCGAGCAACGGCAAGAACTCCTGCGAGATCTGGCCGCGGCGGACCGCGCAGGTGACGACTTGCGGGTAGCCAGGTTGTTATTGGAGATAAAGAGACTTGACGCCTTGAAATCCCAGATGTGAATTTGACACTGCAAGTTTTAATCTGTGGACTAGGAGTGTGTTGCAAAATCACTGGCGTCCCACAAACTAACGGTGCGGGCGCCAAGACCAGTTCTGGAAAGCCCGGAGGCCGCGAAAAACGAGCATGGCGAAGCCAGGCGAAGTTTTGCAGCGGACTCCTGGGAGGCGAAAGGAGGGTAGGAGCGCATGCAGGACCATATAAAGGAACAGCTGCAAGAGCTGGTGGAAAAGGGTAAACAGCGTGGTAGTCTTACCTACCACGAAATTATGGACGGGTTGCAGGGCGCGGATCTCACGCCGGAGCAGATCGACGATATCTACGAAAAGCTGGCCAACATGGGCATCGAAGTGGTACCGGAAGTATCCGATCTGGAAACCCTGGAGCCCGAACACCATGAAGAAGAAGTCGAGGTTGACCTGTCCGTCCCGGAAGGGGTTGACATAGACGACCCGGTACGGATGTACCTCAAGGAGATCGGCCGGATTCCTCTCCTTACACCGGAAGAGGAAGTTGAACTGGCCAAGAGGATGGAGAAGGGCGACGAGGAGGCCAAGCGGCGTCTTATTGAGGCCAACCTGCGCCTGGTGGTGAGCATAGCCAAGCGGTACGTCGGCCGGGGAATGCTCTTTCTCGACCTTATCCAGGAGGGTAACCTCGGACTTATTAAGGCCGTAGAGAAATTCGACTGGCGTAAAGGATACAAGTTCAGCACCTACGCCACGTGGTGGATCAGGCAGGCCATCACGCGGGCGATCGCCGATCAAGCGCGCACCATCCGCATCCCGGTGCATATGGTGGAGACGATTAACAAGCTGATACGGGTCTCGCGGCAACTGCTGCAAGAGCTGGGGCGCGAACCGACGCCGGAAGAAATCGCCAGGGAGATGGATATCTCGGCCGAGAAGGTGCGCGAGATCATGCGCATTGCGCAGGAACCGGTTTCGCTGGAGACGCCCATCGGGGAAGAGGAAGACTCGCACCTGGGTGACTTCATCGAGGACCAGGACGCGCAGGCGCCGGCGGAAGAGGCCTCGTTTACGCTCCTGCGCGAACAGCTTAACGAAGTGTTGAAGACCCTTACCGAACGCGAACAGCGCGTGTTGCGGCTGCGTTTCGGCCTGGACGACGGCCGGGCGCGCACGCTCGAAGAGGTTGGCCAGAAGTTCGGCGTCACCCGGGAGCGGATTCGCCAGATCGAGGCAAAAACGCTCCGGAAACTGCGGCACCCAAGCCGCTCGAAAAAACTCAAGGACTACCTGGAGTAAACCGGTCCGGGCCACATTGACGGCCGGACCGGTTTTTAGTATAATTTTTTCGGGCCCATAGCTCAACGGTTAGAGCAGCCGGCTCATAACCGGTAGGTTCCGGGTTCGAATCCTGGTGGGCCCACCAAACGTTTCACCTCCCACATCCCGTACGGGCGATTAGCTCAGAGGGAGAGCACTTGCCTTACAAGCAAGGGGCCGGTGGTTCGAACCCACCATCGCCCACCAGTAAAACCAAGGCTTCCGGGAACCGGGGGCCTTTTCATTTTGCCGGTGCTGGTGCCAACTGGTTCCCGGGTTCAACACGTGGTTCATCATAATCCACAGTCTGCCGCTTCAGCTTTTCCGAGACGTGGGCGCAGATATCGGCGGTATGGCTGCAACCTCGCGCGTCGCAGAAGCTCCTGCTCCACCCGCAACCGCTCGCCGGATCCTGCAGGGTTGCTCGCCATCCGGTTCAGGGTTTCGGTCGAAGAACTGATGCATCGATGGCCGCCGTCGACTCCTCGGTGGTACTAGCGAGGGATTCCCATTTTCGCCTCCCGCTGGTATAATGATGCAAGATATGCATGCTTCGACGTGAGCCTTTGCGGAGCAGGGTTTTTGGGTGCGCTCTTAGCCGCCGCCACGTACAAGGGAGAAAGGCGTGCGAAACCTTCCCCCGGGAACCAGTCCGCGCGGTGCTGAAACTATCGGACTCGATTCTGCAAATTGCGATTGGCGTATCCCGTGTCGACTTTCCTTGAGAGGGCAGAGGCTGTGGGCGTGGAAAGAATAAAGGCCGGGATCGGGTACAGCCGGCGTCGCATCAGCGGCGAGGCCGGTTGCGAGGCAGCGCGCCAGGCGTGCGCGCAGGTGGGAAAACCCGTTCTTACCGTCCTTTTCACCACGGAAGAATGCGATCAGGCGGCGGTGCTGTTGCAGGTGCTGGAGGAGACGCGCTGTACGCGCCTGGTCGGTGCCTGCGGTGCGGGTATCGTTACCCCAGAAGGCGTGCTGCGGGAAGGGGTGGGTGTCCTGGCGCTGGCCGGGGAAGTGGAAACTGCTACCGCCCTGGTGGCTTTTGCCCCTGACGAACCGGAGGCAACCGGAAGACGTCTCGGCGAGTCTCTACTCTCTGCCAGTTCGGCGCCCGAGGGAGCAGTCGTCGTTTTTCCCGACGGTCTGGCGGGGAACATTGCCGAGATGCTGCGGGGGCTTTACGACGTCGTGGGACCGGATTTCCGGTGTATCGGCGGCGGCACGGGTGACAACCTGCGCTTTACGGAAACCTACCAGATGACCGAGGCCGGAGTGGCCAGCAATGCTGTGGCCGCGGCCCTGATTGCGGGATGCTCCTTTGGCTTGGGCGTCGGCCACGGCTGGAAGCCTGTGGGCCCGCCGCTTATCATCACCCGGGCGCGCGACAAGGTGATATACGAGCTTGACGAACGCCCCGCCTTTGCCGTTTACGCGCAACGATTGGGCGGTATCGACGTAGAAAGGTTTCCGGAATACGGCATGCGACACCCCCTGGGAATAGCCGATGCCAGCGGGAGGTTTATCATTCGCGACCCCTTGTTGGCCAGGCCGGACGGATCGATTCAGTTGGTAACGGAGGTTCCTCCCAGGGCCGTAGCCTACCTGATGGAGTACGAGACGGAAGAACTTCTCAGGGTGACGCGGGAAGTTGTCGCCGCAGCGAAGGGACAGGTGCGGAAACCGCGGTTTGCGCTCATATTTCACTGTGTTTCGCGCTCTTCTTTACTCGGCTGCGAAGTGGGAGAGAGGATCATCCGCGAGGCGCTGGGCGAGTCAATTCCCTTCCTCGGGTTGCTGACTTTCGGCGAAGTGGCGCCTTACGACGATGCGCCCCTGTTTCATAACAAGGCGCTGGTAGTAGCGATCGGGGGAGAGTAGTGCCCGTGGAAACCGGTTTTGCCGAACTGGCCGCTCTCTACGAGATAGCTTCGCTGGACTTTCCGGGTTCAGAGAAAGGACTGTTTCGGGAGGTAGTGGAAAAAGCGAGCCGTCTTTTCGGCGTCCGGCGCGTTATCCTGCTACTTCACGCCGGCGGGGGTGGCCGCGCGTGTCTCACGTGGGGTTGTTACCGTCTCGGGATCGACGATTACAGAGCGTACATCGAACAGAACCGGTCCTTGCCCGAAGCATATGCACGCGAACTCGGGAACGGCGACGATTTGGGCCTTCTCTACCTGGAGAAAAAGGGCGGCTTTTCGCCGCGGGAGGTACGCCTCCTGGACATCTTCAGCAAGCGGCTGGCAGAGGTCCTGCAGGCGCATTACCTGCAGGACAGGGTGCGCCGGGCCAACGAGCGCTTCAAGCTGGTCGTCGAAAACAGCCCGATGGTCGCCGTTCTGGGCCTGGACCACCGGGGGAAGCCTGCCCAGTGGAACAGGGAAGCAGAACAACTTTTCGGTATCGTTAGGACCAACTGGGGTTGCAAAGACCTGCTGCGTCAGGTTGTCCCACGGGAGCGGTTTAAGGAGGCGCTGCGCGAGGTTCTCCGCACGGGACGGGCCAGTCCGCCCGGGGAATGGATGCTGCAGAACCGGGCGGGCGCCGGACGGTGGGTGCTGATGTCCATCGTGCCGGTGTACGAGGGCCCCGGCGAGGGCGGCGTTTTCTTCATGGCCGTGGACATAACGGCGCGCAAGGAAGCGGAAGAACGGTTCCGGTACCTCAGCGTCCGCGACGCTCTCACCGGGCTGTACAACCGCAACTACTTCGAGGAAGTGATGCAGCGCCTCGACGCGGAGGGGCGGCGGCCCGTAAGCGTGATAACCTTCGACGTGGACGGTCTGAAACTCGTCAACGACTGCCTCGGCCACGCCGAGGGTGACAGGTTGCTGCGCCAGGTGGCGGCGGTGGCCAGAAAATGCTTCCGGGAGGAAGACTTTGTGGCCCGCATTGGCGGTGATGAGTTCGCGGTGATCCTTCCCGGGGCGGCTTACACGAATGCTGCGCGGGCCTGCGCCCGGCTGGTTGAGACCGTTGAGGCTCGCGGCAAGCATGGGCCGGAACTGCCGGTTACCGTTTCTGCCGGGGTGGCTACGGCGCAAACCATCCGGGAGTCGGTGTACGAGGCCTTCAAGCAGGCGGACGACGGCATGTATCGGGAAAAGCTGCGCAACACCAACAGGGTGGCCGGCAGGATACTCGGGTTCTGCATGGCCGCTTTGCAGGAGAAGGACTTTCTGGCCACGGGCCACGCCGAGCGGCTGGCAGTGTTGGGGGAACAACTCGGGCGGTCTGTCGGCCTGACTAAAGAGGAATTGGACAAGCTTGCGCTCCTGGCGCGGGTGCACGATATCGGGAAAGTGGGTATCGCCACCCATATTCTCTTCAAGCCGGGACCCCTCGCGAAAGAAGAACGAGACGAAATGAAGCGCCACGTTGAGATCGGTTACCGTATTGCCAGGTCGTTCCCGGAGCTGGCGCCGGTGGCCGACCTGATCCTGCAGCACCACGAATGGTGGAACGGTCAGGGGTATCCCCGCGGTTTGAAAGGGGACGAAATAGATCTTCTGGCACGGATTCTGGCGATAGTGGACGCTTACGATGCCATGACCAGCGACCGGCCGTACCGCAAGGCCCTGCCGAAAGAAGAAGCCATCGCCGAGCTGCAAAGGTGCGCGGGCACTCAGTTCGACCCGCAGCTTGTGGAAGTTTTCCTAAAGTTGATAAGGTAGCTAGTCCGCCTCAAGACGGTTAGGTCGGTCTGAACGCACAGTAATTCGGGATAACGCTTTGAGGCACCGGTGCATATGCCTACCAGTAGTAAACAAACGGGGAGGCATGCACCGACCAATGGGTGAGACGGTTATTGCCTGGGAGGAAGTATTTACCGTCGGCACCGACCATGCCGTAATCACCTGGGAAACCCCTGATGCGCCCGGGGAGACGACGGTCTATATCGGCCCGAGCCGGGCGCAGTTGGAAAAGCGGGTCCTTGCCTTCCAGGAGACTTACCACTGGGCGGAGGTCACCGGCCTTCGGCCCGACACCCGCTACTGGTACCAGGTGGAAACGAACGGCGTGCGCGGCCCCCTGGGCTCCTTCCGCACCCTGCCCGCGCCCGGGGGCCGGCATCTTTTCAGCCTTGCGCTGTTTAGCGACTGCCACATCAGCGCCGGGATCGGCTCGGGCGACCCCAATGAGCGTTACTTCGGGAAGCTTCTGACGCATGCCCGCGAACTTCTCCTCCACGGCCTGGAGGACGCGCGTCGCCGAGGGGTGGATCTGGCTTTCATGCCGGGGGATATAACCGAAGCAGCGTTGCCGGAACAGTATAAAGAGGTGCGGGACGAAGTCCTGCCTGCGTTCGGAAACCTGCCTTGCCACATATGCCCCGGCAACCACGACAAGTACGAGAGGCGTTCTCCGGGCGGGCAAGGGGTCGGCGCGCGGGGCTTCTGGGAATACCTCGGCAAGAGCCGGAACCTGTACAAGAGCGTCCGTTATCACCGACATCAGTTTTTGTTGCTGGATACCGCCGTTCGCGACATTGACCACGGTTGGATCAACGCCCAGCAGATCGATTGGCTGACACAGACCCTTAACCATAACGGCCAGCACCCGGTGTTCTTGCTTCTTCACCACCCAGTGACCGGCCCCGACCTTTGGCATGGTCTCCTTAACCCCGGCAGATTCCGGAAGGCGGTCCGGGCCTTCCCGAATATCCAGGCGGTTTTATGCGGCCACATGCACCGCTGCCTGGTTGCTTACGGCGCCCCCGAAGAAACGCCCTACATCGAACTCCCGGCGACCGTGCAGTTTCCGTGCGGCTACGCGATTGTGCGGGTCTACGAAAACGGCTTCACTTATAACGCATATAAGGTCAGCCGGCCGGACCTGGTGGACAAATCCCGGAACAGGATCATCTTCGGGGCGGTAGGGCAGGCAATCTACACGCGGTACGCCGCCGGAGGCGTCGGCGACCGCAACCTGGCCCGCACACGGGAAGGCCTGATCCACCGGCCGGTCCTCTTTGAAGTTTTTGTCAGGCTGCGTCGCAGTGAGGCCCGCGAACTGTGCGCACGGGCTCAGCCTTCCCCCGGAGCCGCCGTAGCTCCCGCGGAGCAGGGAGACCGGGTGCGGGTGGTCCTTGGCCGCCACGCATCGTGGGTGGATGCGACGGACCTGCGGCGGACACTTGAGTATCAATTCGGGTTGCGGGCGTCGGTTTCCCAAGACGGGGGTTATAACCTGCCCCCGCGGTTCAGGAAGCTGTGGGGTGGTACGGGCTAAATTGTACGGCTGCATCTTCCCTGCCAGACAGGAAAAATCAGGTCATGCCCGAATATCTAATTAACCGGACGCGATTTACCCAGGGTGGTGCTTTATGGAAAAGGGCGTTGGCGATTACCAGGAGGCGGGGGCGGAAGCAGGCCGGCAAGCGCGGGTGCTCTTAGTAGGGGGCATAGCCGAGGAAAGACACCTGCTGCGCAACGTGTTCGAGAGCCAGGGCGTGGCGGTAAAAGAGGCGGCGAGCGTCGGGGAGGCCCTTCAGCTGGCGGCGAGTTTCCGACCGGAGGCCACCGTCATTTTTCCCACGCTTCCGGGGGGGTCGGTAGGGGACCTGTGCCAAAAGATCCGCTCCGACGCGAGGCTTTCGTGGACGGCAATCGTAGTGCTGGGCGGCGAGGCGGAAGAAGCGGAAGCGCCGGCGTGCGGGCCGGGGCTTGCCGACGACTTCCTGCGGCGGCCGCTGAGCGCGAACGGCATCGTGGCCACGGTACTGAACCGCATCGCCAGGCTGCAAGGCTTGCACGGGCAGACGATCCGCGACGAACTGACCGGTTGCTATACAAGAGGATTTCTGGAAGAGCGGCTGGCGGAGGAACTCGAACGGTACCGACGGTACGGACACGTTTTCAGCGTGGTCATGTGCGATTTAGACGATTTTAAATTTGTCAACGATACGTACGGGCATGCCGTCGGGGATCAGGTGTTACGGGAATTCGGTGCGTTTCTCAGAAGGGCGTTCCGCCGCAGCGACGTTGTTGCCCGGTACGGAGGGGAAGAATTTACGATTTTAATGCCCCATACGTACGGCAGCCTGGCACGGGAAGTGGTGAAGCGCGTGCAGGACAACTGGCGCAAAGAGGTGGTGATAGACCCCCGTACCGGTAAGCAGGTCAGGCTCACGTTCAGTGCCGGCGTGGCCGAAGCAGGTGCGGACGGGGAGGCGGGGGACGATCTGCTGGACAACGCCGATAAGGCCCTGTGCGCCGCGAAGCAGGCGGGTAAGGACAGGGTGGTGATGGCTGCCGGTGCCAGGGCCGTTCCCGGAGAGCCGGGGTCCAGCATTCTTGTTATCGGCCAGGGTTTTATCTACCAGTATCTGGCGAGTCAGTTGCAGAAGTGGGGTTACCGGGTGCACGGAGCCACAGAAAGGGACGCCCTTTCCGTCCTGCGGGCGGAAAGTCCCGGCATCGTGCTGCTGGATCTCGATGCGGCGAGCGAAGGCCCGGTCCTGGTGCGGGCTATAAAAGCGGCCGCGCCGACCGTTAAGATCCTGGTGATGGGGCGTTCGCGCGACAGAAAGATCGTGCTGGCAAGTTACGCCGGCGGGGCGGATGATTTTATAACCAGGCCTTTTTCCGTCGACGAATTGGAAACCTCCGTCCTGGCCGTCTGTCCTTGGGAAGAAGGCGCCATCTGCACGCGGCCTTTCAGCCTCGATAGCTTGCGCAGACGCCTGCTGAGACTGGCGCGGGGTTTGTAGGCAACGGTCGGCCGCCGTCGCGCCGGGTTTCTACGAAGTGAGATGGTGCTGGCCGAAGTCGCCGAACCGGACTGCGGTTATCTTCTCCGGCGCCGTCTGCGCATTCCCGGCCGGGTTGTGGACAGCTTGCCGAAGCGTAGCGTACAATTTGGTGAGAAAGATTCTGTGCCGACAGAGGTTGAGCATGAAAAGCGGGCTTATCTGCTACCTGGCCGTGGACGAGGACGACGAGGAAGTGCGCTACGACGTTGTCGAGATGAAAGAACTTGCGCTCAATATAGGTATTCGGGTGGTAGACGTTGTCATGCAGCGGCGTCGCCCGGACCCGAATTACCTTCTGGGCGAGGGCAAGGTGCTGGAAGTCAGGGAGCGCGTTTACCGGGAGCAGATTGCGGCGGTAATTTTCAACCGCGAACTTTCGCCGCGGCAGATTATGCGTCTCGAAGATCTTCTGGAAGATGTTGAAGTCTGGGATCGCACGCAGGTCATCCTGGAGATATTCCGTCGCCGGGCGCAATCCCGCGAGGGGAAGATCCAGGTGGAGCTTGCCCGGTTGACCTATCTTTACCCGCGCATGCTGGGCCTGGGCGAGGTGCTTTCACGTCTGGGCGGCGGCATCGGCACGCGCGGCCCGGGCGAAACGAAGCTGGAGGTGCTGCGCCGCGCGGTGCGCCGCCGTATCTACCTGTTGCAGCGGGAACTGCAGGAGGTGAGGCAAAACCGCGAGCTTTTGCGGCGGCACCGCAGCAGGGCGGCTCTGCCTGTCGTTTCCCTGGTTGGCTACACCAACGCCGGCAAATCGACCCTGCTTAATGCGCTGGCGCTGAGCGAGCACAAGGTCCTGGTAAAGGACCAGCTCTTTGCCACCCTCGATCCGGTGAGCCGGCGTATACGGTTGCCGTCGGGCCGGGAGGCGATCCTTACCGACACGGTGGGCTTTATAAAGGAACTGCCGCCGAAACTTAAGGAGGCTTTTGCGGCCACCCTGGAGGAGTTGCTGGCGGCCGATTTGCTCCTGCACGTCATCGATCTCACCAGCCCCTGTATGGAAACGCAGGTAAGGGCGGTCGAATCGCTCCTGGCCGAGCTCAAACTGTGCGACCGTCCCCTTATAAAGGTATACAACAAGATAGACTGCTACGACGGCCCCCTCCCGGCCGACGGCGTCGCCGTCTCCGCCCTCCTCGGCACCAACCTGCCCCTGCTGCTGCAGCGAATCGAGGCCGCCCTGGCGCCCTGGGAGGAAGCGGTTCTCACGGTTCCGTTTGCCCGTCTCGGCGAGGTGGCGCGCGCCGGCGACCGACTGCAAATACTCGCCGAGGAATACCTGCCCGAGGGCGTGCGGTTTTCGCTGCGCGGTGACCCCGTGGTGCTGCAGAAATTAGAGCGCCGCCTGAAGGCCGAGTAATGTGTGCTTTTACGGCCGGGTCGCAGGCGGCGGCAGGAAATCCGTCCGCGCGCAATGAAATTTCAAGATAACCGGGCGGTACCGCCGCGCATGGGGGGGCAAGCCGTGGAACACGACCTGGCAACGAAAAATACTCGCGACGA
>DMDP01000241.1 GCA_003445475.1 Peptococcaceae bacterium
GATGCCACCAGCAGCGCCGCCAGGCCGAGGATGAGCGCGACCTTCAGGAGCATCTTCCTGTCCAAGGCGAACGTCACCGCCCGTCACCCCTTTTCCGGCTAAGACAGAGGCCGGGCGGCAAACCGGTGCCCGCACAGCAAAAAGAAAGTCCCACCTGCGGTACGGCGCAAGCGGGACGCTGCTCCCGGTAGCGGGACGGGAACGTCTGGAGTATGCGCTGGGGAACCGCGATTTTGCCGATGTCGTGCAGGAGTGCTCCCCAGAAGACATCTGCGAGCGAGATTAAGCTTCCACGCAGGTTGCGTGCCAGGTGTACGCTGAATGCCGTTACGTGCAAGGCGTGGCGCGACGTGTGGCTCTTGTGGTACTCGAGGGCGTTGATGAGGGAAAGAATGAGCCCCTGGTAAAACCTTTCCGGGGCACTGGGTACGGCGATGACCGGGTGTTGCCTGTCGCAGTCGACCGGTGTCATCCCTCGGCTTCCTCACCTTTGCGTCTTTTGACTAAATTTATAGAATATTTAGGTACTTATACTCGATAATAAACAATACACGATAATAAACAATTTGTCACCCCTGGTGCTTGACAAATAGTGGCCATGTTCGCAAAATAACGTCGTTAAGCGTCGTTTTTTGCCACGGCATTCCCTATTTCTCACGTCAGTGGTATAATCCAGGTAGGGAGAAACAGGATGGTGACAACTTTGAATACATTCCGGTATGATTCGGAGGTCGAGCGGGACCATATAGGCCAAAAGATCCGGTTGATCCGCCAGAAACGTCGACTGAGTCAAAGACAACTGGCCCTGTACGCCGGCGTCAGTCCCTCTTACATTGCTTACATCGAAAGAGGTGACAGGAGCCCTTCGCTAACGACTTTAAAGCGCATTGCGCACTGCTTAGGCGTGACGCCGGACATATTCTTCCAGGAAAAAGTGGATGCCAAACCAGAGGGCGAAAACAAACTTGCGGAACTGTTCGGCCACCTGAAACCCGAGGAAATAAGGTTTATAGAAAAGGTAGTGGAGGCCTATCTACAATTGCGCCGCCGGTAAACCCCATACGTTCCGCCACCCCGGGGAGATGCGCGGAATTTGCCCGTTTTCTCCGGCCGGGCGCCGCAGCGTAAAACCCCTTGATTTCATCCCCCGCTACATAATCCTGCAGCAGGCGGCCATATAGCTCCGCAAACCGGTTGCGGTCGTCACCGGTGAGGTTGTCAAAAATCGACCAGAAAATTCCCTCCGTTGTCTTCTCCGCCAGATAAAACACGTTGAAAAGGACGTAAGCGTCCGGGCCAAGCCTGATCAGAGGTCTATCCCGGAACAGCAATGTATCGTAATATGGCCGATTCTCCGGCTTCCCTAGCGCCGCCCTCGCCTCTTCGTGAGTTGTCGACCAGGCGCTGAGGAGGCGGTCAACCTTATCATGGCTGGAAGAACGGGGCGTAACGCATGTCGCCATCGAGAGTGCGGGCGAGTACTGGAAGCCCGTTTATAACCTCCTGGAGAGTCACAGTCTCGAACTTTTGGTCGTCAACGTGCAACACATCAAGGCCGTTCCGGGGCGCAAGACCGATGTCAAAGATGCGGAGTGGATTGCCGACCTATTACGGCACGCCGGGATAACCCTCTTCTTCATGCGCCGCGCGCTCAAGCCCCTGCAGGAAATGGTCCGCGAGACCGAGCGCGTCTCCCAAGGTGAAGGAGGTCGGTCAGGGCGTCGCCCTCGTAAAATCCGTCGACGAGTTGTTCGGCCGCATCATCGACCAGGTCAAGGAACTGACCGGCCAAGTGCAGGAACTTGCCCGGCAGACCGGCGAAGTGTCGCAGGCCGTCCAGAACATAGCGGGCACGACCGAGGAATCGACGGCAGCCACGCAGGAACTCGCCTCCTCCACAGAGGCCCTGAACAGGATGGCCGGGGAGCTCCAGGGGCTGGTGGAAAGGCTCCGGGTGTAGCGGGGAAAGGGCGGCCGGTGGAACCCGGCCGCCCGGCCGTCTTTTCAGGAAGGTTTGCCACCACTGTGACTTGCCGGCGACCTGCTTCACGAGCCGGGAACGGCAGAAAACGACGGACAACCAATCTATTCCCGGAAGAACTTCCGCCACTCCTCCTTGCCCAGAAAGCTCTCCGCGGCGTCAGCCTCCATTTCCCGAAACATCGCGAAGGGCACGGTGAAGGTCATCACGTCCCGCCCGAGGTGCCTGCGGACGTTTTTGCGGGCGGAAAGGTCTACCAGCCCGATAACGGCGCGCGGGTTCGCAGAGGCGGCCTCCCGGTAAGAAAAGATGCCGATGCTCTGGCAACCGGCAGCAAAGGGAATGATGACGCTCTCTATGCTCTCCCGCGCGTAGTTCGCCAGGACGGTGAGGGCGGCGAGTTGGTCCGCGTTTACCGGAAAGATGACAACCACCGGCGTCTCATCTGGATCAACGTCTTTCAAGGGTTTGAAGATAACATATTTCGCGGGGATGTCGGTGATAGGCATCTGCTCCAGGAACCGACGCACCAGTTCCGGCGATTTGACGTACCTTTCGCCGTGAAGAATGTTTTCGGCCAGTTCCTCGCGGTGGGTTTTGATCATCTCGCGCGTCAGGCCCAGGTGAGCGCTGCCCGTAGACAGAAAGCGGCAGAAAGCCTCAACACCGCCCTGCCAGTTCACATACTGGTTACCGAACCCCACCCCGGTGCCGCCACCCAGGCAGCCGAAAGACTTACGGTCCGCCACGGCGGTTTTCCCCTTGGCCGCACTGGCGAAGAGCCACATTACGCAGCCCCACGAACCCTCCCTGAACTGCAAGGCTCCGGCCGGTTTTTCGTCACCCCATAGCAGCGCAACCGGGTTTAATCTCAGGTTGATCAAGGCGGCAATTTTGCTTTCCATCCCTGGTTGCCTCCGTACAGGCGATTTGGAAAAGAATCGTAGCCCATAAGCACTCTCGGGAAGGAGAAGAACGTCGGCTCCTTCCCACCTGGTTCAGGCAACTCGCCCGGAACGCCGGGGATGTGTTCCTCGGTACAGAAGCCCGCCACCCCCGCACGTCAACCTGTCGGCGAAACGCTTGCCTGCCACACCCCGCCCGGAGAACCCGCAAGAACGGAGAGAATCTCTGTGAAGAACGCTCTCGGGCACGCCGATCTTGCCTATGTCGTGGAGGAGGGCAGCCAGGTAGACCTGTTCCTGCTCATCTCCGCTCAGGCCCAGGGCCCGCGCGCAGGCCCGGGAAAGCTTGGCCACGCGCACCGAGTGCCCCCGTGTGTACGCATCCCTGGCCTCCAGGGCCGCCGCCAGCGCCTGCAGGGCGCTCAGGTAATACTCCTTGAGGGAGGCGTAGAGGCGTCCGTTCTCCAGGGCCAGGGCGACCTTGGCAGCTACGGCGGTGAGAAATCCCGCCGCCCCCTCGTCCCAGGCGCGGGGCAGATCA
>DMDP01000129.1 GCA_003445475.1 Peptococcaceae bacterium
GTCGAAGAGGTAAGAAAATACGCCGAGACACTTCCGGGAGTGGCCGTGGCCCGGGACTACCTTTTCATGTGCTCGGATCCGGGCCAGGAATTGATCAAACAGGATATCAGGGACGGCGTCATTGATCGGGTGGTAGTGGCGGCCTGTACCCCGCGGACGCACGAGCCCATCTTCCGCAAAGCGGTGGAAGACGGCGGACTCAACAAGTACTTGATGGAAATGGCGAACATCCGCGACCAGGACAGCTGGGCGCACTGGCACGACAAGGAGGGTGCCACCGCCAAGGCGAAGAAACTAGTCGCCAGCGCGGTAGCCAAGGCGGCACTCCTGGAGCCGCTCGAAGACCGGTTTGTGGACGTGACGCGCACCTCGCTGGTCATCGGCGGCGGCGTTTCCGGCATGTTTGCCGCGCTCGATCTGGCCAACGCGGGTTACAAGGTCTACCTGGTCGAGAAAAACCCGTCCATCGGCGGCAACATGGCCAAGCTCGACAAGACCTTCCCCACGAACGACTGCTCGGCGTGTATCCTCACCCCCATCATGGTGCAGGTGGGAACCCACCCCAACATCGAGCTCATGACCTACTCCGAGGTCGAAGCGGTTGAAGGCTCGATCGGCAACTTCAAGGTTAAGGTTAGAAAGAAGCAGACGTACGTCGACTGGACCAAGTGCACCGGTTGCGGCGACTGCGTGGAGGCCTGCCCGGCCAAGGTTCCGAACGAGTTCAACGAGGGCATGGACAAGCGCAAGGCCATCTACATCGAGTTCCCGCAGGCGGTGCCCAAACGGGCCGTGCTCGACATCGAGCACTGCATCAACTGCGCGAAGCGCACCATCGGCACCGAGCCCAGGATCCACTCCAAGACCGGTGAGCCCATCCTCGCGCCCTGCGAGAAGGTCTGCAAGACGGGTGCCTGCAACCGCACCATAGCGTGGAACCCCGAGGGCGAGATCGTGGAGCTCGACGTCGGCACCATCATCGTGGCCACCGGTTACAAGGTCATGGACAAGGCCCCGTTCAAGGAATACGCGCCGCAATCGCCCAACGTGGTCACCGCCATGCAGCTGGAGCGTATCCTGTCGGCGACCGGTCCGACGGAAGGCGAGCTCAAGCGCCCCTCGGACGGCGAGAAGCCCAAGACCATTGCCTTCATCTCCTGCGTCGGCAGCCGGGACAAGAAACACCACACTTACTGCTCCAAGGTCTGCTGCATGTACATGCTTAAAGAGGCGCGGTTGATCAAGGAGAAATACCCGAACATCAACATCTACATCTTCTTTATCGACGTCAGAACCGGCGGCAAAGACTTCGAGGAGTACTACGACTACTGCCGCGGCCTGGGTATCAAGATGATTCGCGGGCGCGTCGGCGGGGTCGACGAGCTGCCGGGCGACCGGCTGCGGGTGCGCGCCTACGATGTGGACCTGGGTGCCCCCGTGGAACTGGAGGCCGACCTGGTCGTGCTGGCCACCGCCATCGAGCCCACGCCGGGTCTTGAGGAACTCGGCCGCAAGCTGGGTATCACCTGCGGCAGCGAAGGATTCCTCAAGGAAATGCACACCAAGCTGTATCCTGTGGAAACGTCGGTTAGGGGCATCTACATTGCCGGATGTGCTCAGGGGCCGAAGGACATCCCCGAGTCCGTATCGCAGGCCCGCGCCGCTTCTTCGGCGGCCGCGGTGCCGCTGGCTCAGGGAAGAGCGGTGGTCGAGCCGCTTATTTCCGAAGTCGACCAGGGTAAGTGCAAGGGATGTGGCGTCTGCAAGGCATTTTGCCCGTTTTCGGCCATCACTATCGTGGACTGCAAAGGGAAGCCGCGGGCTAAGATCGACGAGGCCTTGTGCCGGGGCTGCGGCGTGTGTGTGGTAGCCTGCCCGGCCGGGGCCATAACCCTGCACGGGTTCACAAGCGAACAGATCGCAGCACAGATTGACGCCCTGACTGCCGGTGTTTGAACGGTGTGATTAGTTCAAGGTGATTGGAGTGAGGAAAAATTCAGTGCTAGGTCGACATCGGCCGGGAAAGGAGGGACAAGGAGCGTAACATCACCGGGTTTGAGAAGAAAATCACTTGTTGCAACAAAGAAGGGGGGAGCGGAATTGGGTACGGTGTTTGAACCCAAGATCGTTGCGTTCCTGTGTAATTGGTGCAGTTATGCTGGAGCCGACCTGGCAGGTTCCACCCGCAGGGAGTACCCGCCGAACGTGTTCGTTATACGTGTTCCGTGTTCCGGACGTGTGGGGCCGGAGCAGGTTCTGCGAGCCTTCCTCCGCGGCGCGGACGGCGTGCTGGTCGCGGGCTGTCATCCCGGGGACTGCCACTACCTGAAGGGCAACCTAGCCGCGGAGCGCCGGGTCAAGTCGCTCTACTGGTTGATTGATTTGCTAAACATTGACAGAAGGCGCTTCCGGCTTGAGTGGATTTCGGCATCGGAGGGCGCCAAGTTCGCGAGCGTGGCCCGGGAGTTCACCAAGGATGTCCGGGGGCTCGGCCCCAGTAACATCCGGCTGTCGGAAGCCGATTACCAGACCGCCCTGCGAATGGCCTCGTGGATGGAGGCCCTGGACGCGGTTTCGGAAAGTGTTGAGCGGGGCGAAGAACCTCCCTGCAAGGGCGTTGTGTTCTCCCAAGCTTTCAGGCTGTCCGTACCGTACCGCTCGCAAGTTCCCGCCGCGCAGAGCTGGATTGTGGCCGACCCTAGCCTGTGCGTCGGCTGCCGTATCTGCGAGGCGGTTTGCTCGCTGAAGCACGAGGGAGAGGTGAACCCGGCGCTGGCGCGTTTGCGTATCGTCAACGAATCCACCGGGCCCCTGGCCCGGATAAAGTGTCTGCAGGACGTGTGCCGGCAGTGCAAGGGTGCCGACTGTGTGGCCGCGTGCCCGACCGGAGCGCTCCACGTGGATCCCGTCACCGGGGCGCGGGTGATCGACGGCAACCTGTGCATCGGCTGCCGGAACTGCGAGGAGGCCTGCCAGTGGAAGATGATCTCGTACGCGCCGGCAAAGAACGTCTGCTTCAAGTGCGACCTCTGCGGCGGCGACCCCGCGTGCGTCGATGCTTGCCCGGCGGGGGCGTTGAAACTGGTTGTGACGGAAAGGAGTGCTACCGATGACGCCGTACGGATGGCAGGGTAAAATCCTCAGGGTCGATCTCAGTTCGGGGGTCATTAGTGAAGAGCCGACGCTGCCCACCTACGAAGCCTTCGTCGGTGGCATCGGCATAGGCTACAAGGTTATCTGGGACGAGGCGCCGACGGCCGACCCCTTCAGCTCGGAAAACAGGATAGTGTTTGCCGTGGGACCCTTGACGGGAACACACGCGCCGAGCTCGGGACGCACCGAAGTCACCAGCATCTCGCCACACGTATACGCGCCCCTGGCGAAGCGGGCCCTGGTAAGCCGTAGCGGCATGGGCGGTTACTGGGGCGCCGAGCTGAAATTTGCCGGGTACGATGCCATCATTATCCAGGGTAAGGCTGCCAGACCCGTCTACCTGTGGATTAAGGATGGGCAGGCCGTTATCAAGAGCGCGGAACACCTTTGGGGAACCGACGCCTTCACCGTCCAGGAGCGTATACGCGAGGAACTCGGTGAACCGAAGGCGCAGATTGCCTGTATCGGGCCCGCGGGAGAAAACCTGGTGCGGATAGCTCCTATTCTGCACCGCAGTGGTAACGCGGCCGGACAGGGCGGTTTCGGCGCGGTGATGGGAGCCAAGAACCTGAAGGCAATCGCCGTGCGTGGCACCCGGGGTGTACAGGTGGCCGATGGCGATAAACTGAACGCGCTGATAAGGGAAATACGCGGCATGATGCCAGGCCCGCTCGGATCCACGCCCCTTTCGGAGGGTACTCTCAGCTGGACGGAAAAGCACATCGACCCGCACGATATCAACAAGCAGGCGCTACGCTTCAATCAGACCAAGAGCTGTGCCCCGCACCTGAACAAGTACTTCGTGAAACATGCGGCCTGCTACTCCTGCCCGCTGGCCTGCTACGCTTATAATTACGTACCGGGTGCCGGCGGAGGTGCGGTCAGCTGCACCCAGTGGTTCTACTCCTGGTTAGGCAACCAGGATGAAGCTACTTTCGTGGCCAAGCAGCGGTGTGACCAATGGGGTATAGACACCTTTGAGATGTTCCCGATGATCCAGCTGGTTTGGTACCTGTTCGACACCCGGGTGGGCGACAAACGCATAATCGATTATGTGTGTGAAGCTGGGATGTTAACGTCAGAACTCGTAACGGATCTGCAGGATTTACACTACCCGCCGGAGGGTAACCTGGGGTGCAAAGGTATAGAAACACTGCTGCGCATGATCGCCTTCAGGGAGAGCGCGTTGGGAGATATGCTCGCCGAGGGCTTCCGGCGCGCGGTGGACCTCCTAGCCGCCAGGTTCGAAGAGCTGTCGCTCCCGCAGGTTGCCGACGCCGTGAGAGGCTGGCTGCGAATGGAAGGCATTATGGGCGGCGTTGTCGGCGCAGACGGCGGCTGGGGCATGTCCGGTCACTACGATCCCAGGACCTACGGCTATTACTGGGCAGTGAACTTTGCCGTCGAAAACCGCGACCCGAACCGGCACTCCATGACCAACCTCCTGGAATGGACCGGCCTGAGCTTTGAGCAGGCCCTGTCTATCGGCAGGAAGTATTGGGGAGAGGAAGTGGCCGACTGGGGTCTTTCCGACCTTGATCGTGACCGGAAAAAGCCGCTGACTTGGAACGATGCGTATTCCGCACGGGCCAACGCCGTTTTGTCCAGGTTCATCCACCTGCGGGCCTGCATAAAGGATATGCTGACAGTTTGTGACTGGGTTTATCCCATGATGACCAGCGGCCTTGCGGAAAGGGACTATACGGGGGACATATCCCTGGAGTCCCGACTGTTCTCGGCGGTGACGGGCCTGGACGTGGACCAGGAAGGCCTGGACGAGATCGCGGAGCGGGTGTGGAATATGCACCGCGTTCTGACGCTGGTACAGTGGGGTGACTGGCAGCCCGTAAACCTCCGTAAGGAGCACGACCAGATCCCGGATCGCTACTTCACCCCGCTGGAAACGCACCTGCTACCACCCTTCCCACCGGCGCCCGAACCTCACCCCCCACTTGAGCGGGAGAAGTTCGAAGCGGTTAAAGCTGAGTATTACAAACTGATGGGCTGGGACGAGGAGACAGGGGTTCCGACCCGCGCCACCCTGGAGCGCCTTGGGCTTAAGGAAGTGGCGGACAGGCTGGAGAAAAGCGGGATTCCGCTGAAGTAGTTGACTCCCGGTACGGAAGCGGCCGGCCACGCACAGGGCCGGCCGCTTTGCCGACCGCACGCGGCGCCGGACGCGGTGCCGCGGGGGGCAAAGAGGAAGGTGGTTGGCCGCGTGAAGACGCTCTTGATTAACCCGCCGGCCGCCGAAATGCCGGACCCTTTCACAATGGAGCGCCGGAGGCCCGCGAAATCGTGGGTGCCCCTGGGGGTGGCATACCTGGGCGCCGCGTTGCGCGCGGCGGGCCACGACGTAACGGTGCGCGACATGCACTCCTTTTCGTGGGCCGAGGTTGAGTCTGAGCTGCGGGCGATCGGCCCGGACGTCGTCGGCGTCAGCTGTTTCACCATGTGGCGTTCCGGAGCGCTGGAGGTGGCGCGGATGGCCAAGGAGCTCAATCCGGACGTTACGGTGATTCTTGGGGGGCCGCACTCCACTTTCTTTCCGGCACACATCTTTGAGCC
Organism: Peptococcaceae bacterium; assembly: GCA_003445475.1. Classification (GTDB taxonomy): domain Bacteria; phylum Bacillota; class Desulfotomaculia; order Desulfotomaculales; family UBA12532; genus UBA12532. The sequence goes on from DMDP01000129.1 coordinate 5,722, forward strand.
CGCTCCGGTTGACGCCGTCGTGCTAGGGGAAGGTGAACAGACGTTGGTGGAGTTGGTCGGGGTCCTTGAGCGGGGGGAGGACCCCGTCGGCGTGAAGGGGCTGGTTTTGCGGCGGGACGGGGTCGTTGTGGAGACGGGATCGCGGCCGCGGCTGGCGGAACTGGACACCCTGCCCTTCCCGCTCTATGACCACGTCGACCTGGCGGAATACAAGTCGCCGGAAATCCCGCCCCCTTTTCAGCCCCTGGCAGGCACCCACATAATCACCTCACGCGGGTGCCCTTTCTCGTGCCGCTTCTGTTCGGTGCCATCCTTCTGGGGGCGCAGGTGGAGGGCCCGTTCACCGGGCAACGTCGCGGACGAACTGGAATGGCTTTACAAAGACTACAACGTCCGTCATGTTTATTTTTCCGATGATTTGTTCTCGTTTGACCGTGAGCGGGTCGCCGCAATATGCCGCGAAATACTTCGCCGGAAACTTGACATCGTGTGGATGGCCGAGACGCGAGTCGACTGCGTAGACCGGGAAATGCTGAGGTGGATGCGGCGGGCCGGTTGCTACCGTATCTACTACGGCGTTGAGTCGGGGAGCGCGCGCATACTCAGAAACATTAACAAGGGCGTCACCCCCGACCAGATAAAGTACGCCTTTAAGATCACGCATGAGGCCGGTATCCAGCCCTGCGCGTTCTTGATGGTCGGCAATCCGGGAGAGGACGAAAGTACCATTGACGAGACTATCGCCCTGGTGAGGGAGATTCGCCCTGCTACGACCCCGATCATCGGCCTCACCCAACTTATGCCGGCAACCCATCTTTACGAGCAAGGCAAGGCCGCCGGGCTTGTTAGCGACGACTTCTGGCGCGGCAACCGACACGCACCCTTTTATACCGCGGAGCATTCGGTCGAAGAATTGGTAGAATTACAGTTTCGGCTAACGAGGGGCGTGGCGCCCGAACTCTACCGCATGCTTGAAGCGATGGGCCTAGGCTCAGGCTACCTTCACCTGCGCCGTTTACTAGGTCGGGCGGGAAGGGTGCAATAACGAGGTTTCTGAAAAACCCGGCAACCCTTACCCCATACTTTCTTGCTGCATCCCCAGTTTCTGGTTAGAATCCGTAGCAACGCCTGTATCCTTCTTTTTGGTGAGGTACTTTTTCAGAGATATCTTCTTAGCGGTTGGCTCCGCCAGCGTCCTCGCCAGGCCGAGATGGTAACCTCGCCTGCGCCAAGAACGGTGCCCGAAGCTCCGCAAGTCGCGCCGCGAGCCAAGTCTCCCTCCTCCTTGGACGTCAGGCGGGTACGGCCCTTCGCCAACGGGCGACTTTGCGCAGCACCGGTAACGGCACCCCGTGCAAGCGAGGTTGACGCTGCGGTTGTGTACCCGTTGGTAGCCGCCACCTTGCCGCACGGCATGTCGAAACAAAACATGTAACTCTTTCCTTAATCTGACATTTATCTGCCCGTCCCCGTACTATAATGGGTGCAAGGGGATGGGGGTGGAAGATTGTCCTGGCAGGTAGGGATATGCGCGCAGGAGCGGCGGAAGGCCGGGTGGCAGCCCCCCGTTTCGCGGCACGCCGCGCGGCAGGTTCCGGGGAGGAACGGAAGATGGGTTCCGCGACAGGCTGCCCGGATGGAGTTTCCCCTCGCCGGCCTTGCCCGCGCCTTCACCCTGGAACTTGCCGCCCTTATGGGGGTGGGGTTTTTCCTCGGGCGCGCCGTCCTGCTGGGAGAAATCGCTCCCTTCGGCTCCGCCTTCGGCGCGGCGGCGGTCTTCGTGCACGGCCCGCGCGGCTGGCTTGCCCTGGCGGCGTGCCTTGCCGGGGAGGCCACGGTACTCCAGGGTACGAACCTGGCGGGGAGCATGCTGGCCACCATCGGGGCGGCCATAATCCTGCGACTCTTGCCCGGCGAGGCGAAGCAGGCCCGGCTGGCCCTGCCGCCGGTAGTTGCTGCCATGAGCGTGGCCACCAAGATTACCCTTCTGGCCTTTGCCGGCCCCACCCTGTACGGCTATGTAGCGGTGCTCTTTGAGGCGGCGCTGGCCGCGGCCCTGGCCTACATTCTGGTTAACGCCCTGGCCACGCGGGGCCACCCCCTGGCAGGCGAAGAGTTCTTCTGCCTCCTGGTGCTGGTGGCGGGGCTGGTCGCCGGCACCGGGGAACTGCGTTGGTCCATAGTCTCCCTGAAAGGCGTTCTTTCCCGGGCCTTTGTGCTCCTGGCAGCCCTTGTCGGCGGGGGCGGGCTCGGGGCCGCCGGGGGCGCGGTGATGGGTATCATCCCGGGGGTCAGCGGCGCGGGGGTGCCCGCGACCATAGGTGTGTATTCCTTTGCCGGTTTCGCGGCGGGCCTTCTGCGGCGCTTCGGGAAGGTCGGGGTGATGCTGGGTTTCATCCTCGGCAACATTCTCCTGGCCCTTTACATCAAGGACTACCACAACCTGGCCGGTGTCCTGGCCGAAACCGGCCTGGCCGTAGCGCTGGCGGCGGCGGTGCCGGGCCGCTGGCTGGAGAGGCTCCAGGGCCTGCTCCCTGCCGGGGCCCTGGGTGCCGAAATCGGGGAGAAGAAAGTAAAGGACGTGGTGCGCCAGCGCATGCGGGGCTGGGCGCGTATGTTCGCCGAACTCTCGCGCACCTTCGCCGAGGTTTCCACCTCTACCCCGGAAAGCGACGAGGACAAGACCCTGCAGGAATTGCTGCACGAGATCGGAGAGCGCATCTGTTCCGGTTGCGCCCTTTACCGCGCCTGCTGGGAGCGCGACTTCTACAGGACCTACCAGGATTTTCTCGGCGCCCTGGCCTACGTCGAGCAGAGGGGCAGCGTCACCCCGGAGAATTTCCCGCAGCACCTGCGCAAGCGGTGCCTCCGCCTGAAGGAGATGTGCGTCGCCCTCACCTGTCTCTACGAGACTTACAGGGTGAACCGGTACTGGTACCGCCGGCTCCAGGAAAGCAGGGAGATCGTCGCCGAGCACCTCCGGGGCGTGGCCACGATAATGGAAAACCTTTCGGACGAGCTTGTGCAGACGGCCGACTGCGCCGAACGGCTCGACGAAGCCCTGCGCCGGCGCCTGAAACACCTGGATATCCCCGTCACTTCCATCGACATTGCGCCGCGGGAAGACGGGCGGCTGGAGATAGTCGTGAAGCGGCCGCCGTGCCGGGGGGAAATGGCGTGCCGGTACATTATCGCACCCCTGGTGTCCAAGGTGGTGCGACAACCCTTCTCCGTCGTGGAAACCGACTGCCCCCGCGAGGGCGAGACCGGCGACTGCACCTTTAAGCTGCACCCGGCGCACCGCTACCAGGTGACCGTGGGT
>DMDP01000179.1 GCA_003445475.1 Peptococcaceae bacterium
CGCCTTCATCCTGGGCCTGCCGGCCAACGAGATCGTCCTGCCCGTCCTGCTCATGGGCTACCTGGCCGCCGGGACGATGGCCCAAGCGTCCGCAACCGCCCCGCAGGACCTGCTGCTGGCCAACGGGTGGACCTGGCTCACGGTCCTGAACACCATGCTCTTCTCCCTGCTGCATTACCCCTGCGGTACCACCCTGCTGACCATCTGGAAAGAAACCGGGAGCCGGCGGTGGACGGCCGTGGCCGTACTCCTGCCCACCCTCGTGGCCCTGACGGTATGCTTTGTTACCGCCCTGGGAGCCCGCGTCCTGCGCCTGGTTTAGGCGGCACAGGAGAGGTGTGATCCGCCGTGCTCACCGAAAGCATGGAAGACTACCTGGAGATGATCTACCGTCTGACCGCGACCAAGGGTTACGTGCGCGTGGTCGACCTGGCCGAGGCGCTAAACGTGCAGCCTTCTTCCGTAACCCGCATGATCCAGAAGCTCGGCGAGGAAGGGTTCGTCTGCTACGAGAAGTACCGCAACATCGCCCTCACCGAACGCGGCGCGGCCGTCGGGCGCTTTCTGGTGTGGCGCGACCAGACGCTGCACGACTTTTTGACGCTCCTGGAAGCCCGGGTCGGCGTCAAGGACCAGGTGGAGGGGATCGAGCACTACATTACCCCGCCGACCATGTGCCTGATCCGCAACCTGGTGTTGTACTTCACCGCCAACCCCTCGCGGTTAAAAGAACTGGAAGCGCTCCGGCAGGAAGAGCGTTATCCCGACGGCGAGCAACTGGAAGAACTGCGCGCCTGGTTTTTTCGCCACAGCGACGGGAAATAATGTACACGCGCCCGCACCAGGCCGGTGAAGTCCCGCACCTGCCCCTTTACGACAAGGGGTGACGATATCCAGTTTTGACACAAAACCCGTCCACGGAGGGTTATTATATTTTAAATAGCGAGTTAACGAGGGGTGTTGCCCGTGCTGCCAAAGCTTCTCCGGTGCCGCAAGTACTGGGCCGCGGTTGTGGCGCTCCTGGTTTTTCTGGCAGGCTGCGCCCGCCCCGCACCCCCGAAGCAGGACGAGGCGCCGCCGTCACCACCGCCGTCCCTGCCCCGCGCCCACGCCGGCTTTGCCGCGTACAGGGACGTCCCGGTGAATGTAAAGCCCTCCGTGGCCCCCTACCGGGTGGCAGCCGACCTCGGCAACGTCACCAACCGGGACAAGTTCCGCCTTGCGCCGGAAGCACAAAAGCTCCTGGCCAAGAACGGCTTTGTCGTTATAGAGCCCCCGTCCCCCGCGCACGCATACTCGGAATTTTTCACCCTTTACGAAATTAACCGTTACGAGTCCATCCCCAACTTCATCACCACCGACGCCGTGCTGCACAACTACCACCTTTTCTTCAGCCACCTGCTGCGAACCCTGGAAAAGGAGAAGCTCCTCCCGGTGCTCAAGGACCTCACCGCGTCGATGCTGGCCGGAGCACAGGAACAATACGACGCCCTGAAAGGCACGACGTGGGAGAACGCCGCGCGGCGCAACCTGGCCTTCTTTGCCGTGGCTGCGAGGCTGCTTGACCCTGACGCGGAAATCCCGGGGCCGGTGCGCAAAGAGGTCGGCCAGGAACTTTTCCTCATCCGGCAGCAACAGGGAACGGTGCCGTCGCCCGTAATGAATATGGGCAGCCGCCGTTTTGACCCGCTGACCGCCTTTAAGGAGGATTACACCCAATACATCCCGCGGGGACACTATGCCCGGTCGGAAGAGCTCAAGGCCTACTTCCGGGCCATGATGTGGTACGGAAGGATGACCTTCCGCACCAGGAGCGACGACGAAACCAGGTCGGCCGCCCTGATCACGCTGCTCCTGGACCGCCGGGACAACTTCGCCCGCTGGAACTGCATTTACGAACCGACCAACTTCTTTGTGGGAAAGAGCGACGACCTGAACTTCTACCAGTACCGCGAACTGCTCGAGAAAATTTACGGCGAGGTTCCCACGCTCGACCGTTTGACCGGCAACACCACCAAATGGGTGGCCTTCGTTACCGCCGCGGGCGAACTGGCGCCGCCGGCCATTAACTCCATTCCCATTTTCGACGCCGCCTCGCAGCCCGACCGGGAAAAGGAAATCAAGGGCTTCCGCTTCATGGGCCAGCGGTTTACCCTGGACGCCGCCATCTTCCAGCGGCTGGTGTACCGGGAGGTGGGGGAAAACAGCAAGGGCGAGAGGAGAATGCTGCCCAAGGGGCTGGACATCCCCGCGGCAATGGGATCTAAAGAAGCCTACGCCATCCTGGAGGCGGCAGGCGATACGGACTACAAGCACTACCCGGAAAAGATGGAGAAATTACGGTCCTATATTTCCGGCCTGGACCCGCAAACCTGGAAGCAGAACCTCTACTGGGGCTGGCTTTACACCCTGCTCCCGCTCACCGAGGAGAAAGGTGAGGGTTACCCCTCTTTCATGCTTAATGAGGCCTGGGCCAGAAAAGAGCTGAACACCTACCTGGGCAGCTGGACCGAACTCAAGCACGATACCATCCTCTACGCCAAGCAGGTCTACGCCGAAATGGGGGGCGGCGCGGAGCCGACCGACGACCGCGGCTACGTGGAACCCAACCCCCACGTTTACGCCCGCCTGGCCGCGCTGACCAGGCTGACCATCGACGGCCTCGCCGCGCGGGAGCTTTTGAGCGCCAGGGATCAGGCCAGCCTGGAGCGGCTGGAACAGCTGGCGCTCTCGCTTAAGACAATCGCCGAAAAGGAACTCAACAACACGCCGCCGACCGACCGGGAATACGAGCTTATCCGCACCTTCGGCGGCCAGCTGGAGCACTTCTGGCTTGAGGCGCTGCGGGACGAAGGGGTGGACCACCGCTCCGCCGTGGGCAACAACCCGGCGGCCGTGGTTACCGATGTGGCCACCGCCCCGCCCGACCTGGTGCTGGAGGAAGGCACGGGGTACATCCGGGAGATCTACGTGGTCGTGCCGGTTGACGGCAAGCTGCGCATCGCCAGGGGCGGTGTCTACTCCTACTACGAGTTCCCCTGGCCGGCTACCCGCAGGCTCACCGACACCGAGTGGCGGCAGATGCTGAGGGAGGGGAAAGCGCCGGAGGCCCCCGGATGGACAAGGGAGTTCACCGTTTCGCAGGGTACCAGCGTCTCCTACTAGTCTTGCTCCTCCTACCCACCTTCGGGGGCGGGGCGCTCTGCGGGGCGTCCTGCTCCCCCGCCTCCTCTTTGCCCGCCGTCCAGGCCACCGCCGACCTGGACCGCGACGGTGCACCCGAGACGTACACTCTACGCCGGGGAGTGCTTACCGTCGCCGAAGGCGGGAAAATCCTCTGGAAATCGCCCTCCACCTGGCGGGCGAGCGCCTTCGCCCTGGGCGACGCCGACAACGACGGCACGGTTGAGCTTCTCTTGTCCGTGTGGAAAAGGGGTAGCTTCGGCCGGCACCGGCCCTTCTGGTTCAGAGGCGAAGACGCCGGCTACAAGAACCACCTCTTTGTCCACCGCCTGGCGGAGGACACCGTGAAGCCGGTCTGGCTCTCCTCGAACCTGGACCGGCCCATTATTTCCCTGAGCGTGAGGGATACGGACGGCGACGGGCAAAACGAGCTGGTCGTAACGGAAGGCGACTACCGGCAGGTAACGGGCGAGGTGTTCGCGCCGGACGCCCGCAACACTCGCGTCACCGTGTGGCGCTGGGAGGAGTGGGGGTTTGCCCTCTGCGGTCCGTAGGAGGCGCATCTTCTTTCTCCGCCCGCTGCACCCCGACGGTTAAGAGCCAGCGCAACAGACCCAGCATTCGGATGGTAGCATCCTTTGGAAAGAACGCCAAGCCAATTTTTGCTTCCAAAATACAAAACCCGCGAAGCTGTACGCCACGCGGGGTTATCATTCCGCGAGCAGGTAATTCGCCTACGCCCTCTTCTCCTGCTCCCTCCTGATCGCCTCCGCGATCCAGGAGCGCAAGAGCGTCTGGTACGGTATGTCCTTCTCCTTCGCTATCCGCTTCGCCGCCTCTATCTGCGACACCCGCAGACGCAGGGTCACGCGCTTCGTTCTTATTTTCTCGGCGAGTTCCGGGGCAAGCTCTAACGGTTCTTCTACAGGTTCCAGCACGCCCCGCTCCATCGCTTCAGCGAAGCTGTAGCTGTCCCAGAACTCCCGCTCCTCCTCTTCGGATGCGAATGCAGGTATCCGGTCCCCCTTGAATTCCGGTAGCTCTTTTTTCCTTGGCACTTACCGCTCCTCCTTTCTCCGGCGGTAATACCGCCTCTCGGCATCCGTCATATCCCGGGCAGTAATCACCCGGACGACATTGCCCGGTCTTACCTTGAACACCACGAAAAGATACCGCCCCGTGTCGGTGCGCCCAAGGGCGGTCATCCGCCCCTCCCTCGCGCGGCGGAGCAACGGACCGCCCCGGAAAACACCATCCACCTCTTCCGGCCTTACTCCGTGTTTCGCCTCGATATGCCCAACATTTCGGGCGTCCCACTCGAACCGCGCTATCCTTTTCAACGGCTCCACCTGTCTCCATCTTATTATTCCGTCTTGCTCCTGTCAATACGAAAGGGCCGGGTCGCCCCGGCCCCTGCCCTCAAACCTTTTGCACGCACCACTCCGGGCACTCCTCCCACCTGGCCGCGGGCGCGTCGTGCCCGTACAACCTGCGCAGGCGGGCGAAGTCCCTGACGGTGCGTCACGCATAGTTTCTGCTCCTACTTCCTTCTCCGCCTTCCAGCTTGATCACGTCGCCTCTCGGCGGGAAGCGGACCAGGTTGCCGGCAACGGCCTCTTTGATGCGGGCCTGGGCACTCCTGTCCAACCCCTGCTAACCCACACCCGGCAACGCCCTGGAAACACACGCGCTCCCGGGGACACCCAACCACTCCTCCCCCGCGAAACGGAAAGCCCGCGAAGCCTTGATTTTCGCGGGTTTGCGCTCGCCTTCGTGGCGCGCCCGGCAGGAACCGGACCGGCCCCTTTTTGCTAACCGTCCTCGTCGCCCCCCGGCGCCCTGGCGCAGAAGCGCACCGGCACGTAGGTACGGCTGTTTTCCAGGCACGGGGCGACGCCCATCACGACGTCGGCGCCGTTGACCCTCATCGTCGTGCTGCCGATCACCGGCAGGGCGGTGCCCCTTGCCTCGGTTGTTAACCGCGGTCATGTATGCTATGATTTAACCATCAAACGAACCAACGTAATTTGAGGATGGTTTATGCGACGCATAAGCTTTACCAAGCACGCCGATGTCAAGCTTGAGCTTCTGAAGCGCCACGGGTTCTGCGTTGAGCAAAACTTTATCGAGAACTGCGTCAACGCTCCCGACAAGGTAGAGAAGGGCTACGGAGAGCGGAAAATCGCCCAAAAGGTTTTCGACGAAGGCCACGTACTACGGGTGGTTTATGAGGAAAAAGCGGATGAAATACTGGTGATAACAGTTTATCCGGGGAGGAGGTCCCGGTATGAGTAAGATCAGCTACAGCCGCGACGTTGACGCGCTTTTGATCGAGCTTTCCGATAAGCCGATTGATTATGCCGAAGAGGCCGGACAGGTGATCGTCCACTTCGCCGCGGACGGGGAGCCGGTTCTCCTGGAAATCCTAGATGCGAAGGACTTCCTGCTTCGCTCCTTTTCCACGGTGTTAAAGGAAGCGGTTTCGTCCTGAGCTTGCCCGAGGTTTGAGGAGCATCGCACCCGCATCCCCATCCCGGCGCTTTCTTCCTCTCATTATAGCCCTGCGCCGCGCCGGCCGGCAACCAGGCCAGGCGGCGGTGTTTCCACCGCAGGTGGAACCGATTTACACGCCAGAGGAGCCGCGCCGCGGGCCGGATGCGAACCTGCAACTGTCAATACTTTTTCAGAATATCGTGGTGTCCGCAGGCCACCAGGATAAGGGCATTACCCTCCCGCTGGAAGATGACCCGGATGCTTTTGCTCGCATACGCCTCCCAGAAAAGAGTCCCTTTTATCCTGTGCACCTGAAGGGAAGTTTGACCGCGTTTTGATCAGCCGCATCTGCAAATCTTGACTAAAAAAGCAATCCGTGTAAAAATGTAAGAAAATAAGAAAGTAAGGAGCACCGGTATGCACAGGATCAAAATGACCTCAAAAGGCCAGCTGACGCTACCCAAACAAATAAGGGAGAAACTTCGCCTGCGGGCAGGAAGCTATCTCGAGGTCCGCATCCGCGGCACCGAGCTGGTGCTAAAGCCCGTAACCCAAGAGAACGACAGCGAAATGCTTCTGGAATATTGCCGGCAAAACGCCCAGGAAGCCGACCTGGATAAGGCCCGCCGGATAATGTCCCGGGTGCCCGTGGCGATGCACGAAAGGGTACGCCAGCTGCGTGAAGAAGGATAAGCGGGTACAATGAAAGCTTATTTTCCGAAAGCTTATTTTCTCGACACCAGCGCCCTCTTTAAGCGCTACCGCCAGGAGGAAGGGTCCGCCGCGGTTGAGGCGCTATTTAGCCGGCAAGCCGTACGTTTCATTTCTGAAATCACGCTCCTCGAAGTTGTCAGCAACCTGCGCCGCCTCGTTGACGTGGATAAGATTGTTGCTCCGGAAGAGTTTGATACGCTGCGAGCCACATTTCTTAAGGATATTGCCGAAGAGAACCTTGAAGTGGTCAGACTTACCGGCACCATTATCGTAAAGAGCCTCGCCATAGCTTCGCAAAGGTATATTACCCCGATAGATGCCGTCCAACTGGCTACTGCCGCATCAATGGCCGAGCCGCCGGTGTTTGTCTGCGCCGACCAAAAGCTGCTGCGCCTGGCGGCGGAGGAAGGACTGGAAGTATTAGAGGTCAGCCGGGACGTTCCCATAGAGAAGTAATATGCACGTACAACAGCGCGGAACGGGCCGGGCAAATCGCGCGTTGACCTTTTACACGGGGGTGGCCCGGCGCGTGGCGGAGCAAGCGGCTCTTCCAGCTTGATCACGTCGCCTC
>DMDP01000185.1 GCA_003445475.1 Peptococcaceae bacterium
AGGCCAGGGCGCGGGCGATCTCCAGGCGCCGTTGCTCCCCGTACGCCAGGTTGGCGGCCGTTTCGTCCTTCTTGTGGGCCAGGTCGACCAGCGCCAGGGCCGCCATAGCCGCCTCGCCGATCTCCCTTTCTTCCGCCTTAACCCGCGGGCCGCGGACCAGGGCGCCTATGATCCCGCCCTTTCCCCGGCAGTGGCGCCCGACCTTGACGTTGTCCAGGACCGATAGGTTCTTGAACAGCCGGATGTTCTGGAACGTCCGGGCGATGCCAAGGCGCGCCACCACGTACGGTTTCAGGTTGGTGATGTCCTGGCCGTTAAAGAAAATCCTGCCGCTTGTGGGACGGTAAATGCCCGTCACCGCGTTGAACACGGTGCTTTTGCCTGCCCCGTTCGGCCCGATCAACGCCCTGATCTTGCCCCGTTGCACTTTCAGGTCGAGCCGGTCCACGGCCACAAGGCCGCCGAAGCGGATGGTGACGTCTTGCAGTTCCAGGAGCGGTGGTGCCATTCTCTTGCCTCCGCCAAAAAAGTCTACGCCGCCGGCACCCGGGGGCGGCCGCCGCGCACGATGCGCCGCCACACCTGCGCCAGGTTCAGGCCCCCGAGCAGGCCCTGGGGCCGGAAGATCATCACCAGCACCATCAACACGCCGTAAAGCATCATGCGGTAGACCGCCCCAAAGCGGAGAATTTCCGGTGCCAGTCCCAGGACCGTCGTGCCCAAGATTACCCCCGGCAGGCTGCCCAGCCCGCCCAGCACCACGAATGTAAGAATTTCGAAGGACCTGGCAAAACCGAAGTCCACCGGGTTCAGGTACTGCAGGAAGTGCGCGTAAAGGCCGCCGGCAACGCCGGCAATGAAGGAACCGATGGCAAAGGCGGACACCTTGTACCAGAGGCTGTTGACGCCCATGCACTCCGCCGCGATCTCGTCCTCTCTCACGGCGGCCAGCGCCCGGCCGTAGCGCGACTTCTGCAGCCTGTACACCGCCCAGATGGTCAGGACAACCGCCAGGTAGACAATCACGATATCGGTCTTGCGCGGGATGCCCGCCAAGCCGCGGGCGCCCCCGGTGATTTCGAGATTGGTGAAGATCACCCGGACGATTTCGCCGAACCCCAGGGTGGCGATGCCCAGGTAGTCCCCGGTGAGCCGGAGGCTCGGGAACCCGACCAACACGCCGGCCAGCGCCGCCATCACGCCGGCGGCCAGCAGCGCCAGCAAGTAGGGTACGCCCAGTTGCATGGTGCATATGGCCGCCGTGTATGCACCTATGCCGAGAAAGGCGGCGTGACCGAAGGACAGCTGGCCGGTTACCCCCGTTATCAGGTGAAGACCGATGGCCGCGACGATGTATATGCCCAGCAGGGTCAGCACCTGGATGTAGTACGGGTTGATAAAATGCCTCAGGGCTTCTTCGAGCAACCGCCTACACCTTCTTCTGGATAGGCTGGCCGAGCAGACCCGTCGGCCTAACCAGCAGCACGAGAATCAAGAGACCAAAAGCAATGGCGTCCTTGTAGGTGTCGAACCCGGCGGCGACACCAAAGACCTCCGCCACCCCGAGGAAAATGCCGCCCAGCATCGCGCCCGGGATGCTGCCGATGCCGCCCACCACCGCCGCGCAAAAGGCTTTAAGCCCCGCCATTACCCCCATCAAGGGGAACACGGAGTTGAAGTAAATCCCCACCAGCACCCCGCCGGCGCCCGCCAGAGCTGCGCCTAGGCCAAAGGTGAAGGAAATAACGCGGTTGACGTTAATGCCCATGAGGCTCGCCGTGTCGTAATCCTCGGATGTGGCCCGCATCGCCTTGCCGATCCGGGTACGCTTGACGATCAGCTGCAGGCCCAGCATCAGCACGCTCGCCGTAACCAGAATGATGATCTGCACCAGCGAAATCCTCACGGGCCCGATGTAGTACAGGGTGTTGGCGACCACCGGCGGGAAGCCGACGGGCTGGGGGCCCTTGATAATCAGCATCAGCGTCTGCAGAAAAATGGAGACGCCGATGGCGGAAATGATGGGGGCAAGGCGCGGCGCGCGGCGGAGGGGTCGGTAAGCGACGCGCTCGATGGAAACGGCCAGCGGGATGCACACCACCATGGCCGCCAGGAGGGCGACGAAAATATTGGCCTTAAATACCAGCACCGCCGTCAAACCGACAAAAGCCCCGATCATGTAAACCTCGCCGTGGGCGAAGTTAATTAACTGGATAATGCCGTAAACCATGGTGTACCCCAGAGCGATCAGGGCATAGGTGGAGCCGAGCGTAACGCCGTTGATTACCTGTTGCAGCATCATCTGCCAGGTCATTGCCTGCCTCCGGATTACATGCCGGCGGCCACCGCCGTTTCGCGGTGGCCGCCCTCTAAGTCATGGTTACTTAACGTCAAGGACCGCCTTCACCGCGAACTGCTGGTTCTTGACCTCCAGGAGGTATACCGGGCTCTTGATCGGCTCGCGATCGGGGCCAAACGTGATTGTGCCGGTCACGCCCTGCCAGTCTTTGGTCTCCCTGAGCGCCTCCTTAAACTTGGCCGGGTCGGCGCTCTCGGCCTTCTTAATGGCGTCGGCGATAAGCATCACCGCGTCGTATCCCTGCGCGGAGAACATGTCGGGCAGCTTGCCGCCGTTCTTCTCCTGGTACTTCTTGATGAACTCCAGCGTCTTGCCCGTGGCGCGCTCCGGGTCGGCGGCAAAACCGGTGAAGACCATGCTGCCCTCGGTCGCCTCGCCGCCCATTTCCCACAGCACCGGCGAGAGCAGACCGTCGCCGCCCACCAGCACCTGCTTCAGCCCCTGGCTGCGCACTTCCTTCATGAACAGGCCGCCTTCGGTGTAGTAGCCCGTGAACACAATGCCGTCAAATTCTTTCTGGCTGATGGCCGTCACCTGCGCGCTGAAGTTCTGGTCGCCGTCCTGGATGCTCTGCTCGGCCACGATTTCGATGCCGTTGTCCGCCAGGGCCTTCTTGAAGAGCGCCGTCTGGCTCACGCTGTAATCGTTGTTCTTGGACGTAATCACGACGACTTTTTTCCATCCCAGCTCTTCGGCCAGGTATTTCGTTACCACGGGCACGGCAACCCGGTCGAGCAGGGTGTCGCGGTAGATGTAGTCGCCGAACTCCACCACGCCTTCGCCCACGGCGCCGGCCGAAAGGAGCACGACGCCTGCGCCCTGGGCGATGGGCGCCGCCAGCTTGGTGATGCCGGTCGTCGGGTCGCCGATGATCGCCACCGCGCCCTGCGTGATGAGCTTCTGGGTCACGCTTGCTGCTTCGGAATGCTTGCTCCCGTGGTCTTCCACGATGATTTCGACCTGCTTGCCCAGCAGGCCGCCGGCGGCGTTGATGTCTTCCACCGCCATTTGCATGCCTTTCAGGGTTTCAATGCCGTAGCTGGCGTGGCCTCCGGTCTGGGCGCCGAGAAAACCTATTTTGATGGTTTCTGCCGCGCTTTGCGTCTGGCCGCCGCCGCAGCCGCCAAGGATCGCCGCCACCAACAGCAAAACGAGGACAAGCGTAAACAGCCGGTGTTTGTGCAGCACTGTTTAACCTCCCGTAGCCATATTGGTCAATCGGTTCGTTAGCGTGTCTCCCCCTGTTCCCACCTCCGCCCCCCCAAATGGCCATTTCCCGGTTGCCAGCACCTAAAGAATGGCAGATATAGCTCTTTTTCTACAGATTAAGCGGTGCTTCCTGCTTCTCCAGAGATTTTTCATTGCCTTGCCGCTCCCCTGCAACCACCCGCCGGCAAAGTGCGTAGCGCGGCTCACCCGTGCCGGCGCGCCGACAGCAAGAAAAGGTATAGTCCGGTCAGAATCAGGCTGCCCCCGGCAAGTTGGAGCACGGTGGGCATTTCGTGGAAGATCAGGCAGGCCAGGACCGACGCGCCCACGGGCTCACCGAGAACGCTAACCGAGACCACGGCGGCTTTCACGTACCGCAGCGCCCAGTTGAAAACGTTGTGCCCCATAATCGTCGGCACCACCGCCAGGGCCAGAAACCAAACCCAGTCGGTCGCGGGATAGGGGTACAGGCGCTGTCCCCCGGCGAGGTTAAAGACAAGGAGGCAAACGGAAGCCACGCCGTAAACGAGGAAGGTATAGGTGGTAACGGACAAGTGGTTGCGCAGATTGCGGCCGATCAGCACGTAACCGGCCACGAAGGCCGCGCCGGAAAAGGCCAGGATGTCCCCCCAGAGGGCGAGCCCGCCGATGCGGAAGTCGCTGATGCCGATGAGAGCGCTCCCCGCCAGGGCCAGGGCCGCCCCGAAAAGGGCGCTCCGGCCGATTCTCTCCTGCAGGAAGAGGTAGCCGCCCGCGACCACGAAAAGGGGCTGCATGGTGACCAGAACCGTTGAACTGGCAACCGACGTGTACGAAAGCGAGGTGATCCACACGGCGAAGTGCAGCGCCAGAAAGACCCCGGAACAGGCCGCCAGCAGCAGGTCGCGCGCCGTCATCCTGCCGAGTTCGGCGCGCGCGCCGTTTTGCAGCGCCAGGGGCGTAAGGATGAGAGAGGTGAAGAACAGGCGGTAAAAGGCGATGACCAGCGGCGGCGCGGAGGAAAGCCGTATAAAAATGGAGGCGAAGGAGACGGCAATCACACCGAGCACGACGGCCAGGTATGGGCTTACCAGCGGGCGCTCCATCGGCGGAGAAACTGCGGGTGTCCTTTTCGTAGTCTCTGTTGCCATTCTACCGTTTAATTATACGATAGTTCCGCCCAGAGGTCACCGATTTCGTGACGACCCCTTCCGGGCGCGCCGGTTATGCCGCGCCGAATTTCTCCAGGGAAAGCGTCAACAGGGTCTCTTCGCTCTCTCCGGCTCTCGCCACCACGCAGCCGTCGGGATCCACGATCAGGCTGTTACCCAGGCTTACCATGCCCAGGTGGCTGCCCACCGTGTTGGCCAGCAGCACGTACATCTTGTTTTCGACGGCCCGGGCGATGGGGAGGGCGCGGTTCTTGTCCAGTTTCCAGCGGGCCTCTTTCGGGGCGTAAAAGTGGGCGGAAAGGATGAAGAGGATTTCCGCACCTTCCTCCCGGAGTCGCCGCGCCAGCAGGGGGTCGTTCTGGTCGCGGCAGATGATCAGCCCAATCCGGCGTTCTCCGAGGGAGAAATGCAAAGCCTCTGTTCCGCGGCGGAAGTACTTTTCCTCCTGCTCCGTCAGGTGAATTTTGTCGTAATGAAACCGCCGGCCGTCGGGCAGCAGCACCGTAGCCCGGTTAAAGAGCGCGCCGTCCTCCCACCAGCCGTGGCCAACGACGGTGCCCAACCCGAGCCGCCGGCCGGCCGCAGCCAGTTCGGCCAGCGCCGCCTCCACCCGGTCGTTAAGGTCGCCGGCCGCCAGGACGGCCGGCGCGTAACCGGTCAGGTTCATCTCGGGGAAGCACAGCAGGTCCACGCCGCGGCGGGCCGCCTGCTCCAGAAAAGCAATCGTCCGGCGTGTGTTTTCCTCCAGGCTTTCACCGACGGCCAACTGGGCCACCGCCAGGCGCAAGTCTATCCCCCCGCAAACCTAGTTGCTACCATTAGCATTATTCGCCACATAAGCTTCAATTCCTTGGTAAGGGCAAGTACCGGAGCCGGCACGGCCTCTCAATACGCAGAAAGAAGACGGGCTCCGGGCTGCCTGCCGCCGCGGAGGAGACGGTTCCGTACGACCAAGGACCGGAAAAAAACCTGAAAAGGAATGACACCCGTACTGCAACCGCCCCTTATGAAGATCAAAGGCCGGGGGACGTCACCCCCGGCCCTTTTGTCTCTTTCCGCCACCCGGTGTGCCACTATGCGCTGGGAGCCTGAGCCGGCGCAACGCCGGTCTCCGGTACCGCGGGCATCTCCATTAC
>DMDP01000074.1 GCA_003445475.1 Peptococcaceae bacterium
TGCCGACCTCGATCTTCAACTCCTCGGCGGTCCGCTCGCCGATCATCAGGTTGTACTCCCGGCGGATGTAGCGCACGATGGCCTCGTCGAACTTGTCCCCGCCCACGCGGAGCGACGTGGCACAGACGATGCCGCCCAGCGACAGGACGGCGACCTCGGTGGTGCCGCCGCCGATGTCTACCACCATCGACCCGCTGGGTTCCGAAATGTCGAGGCCCGCCCCGAGGGCGGCGGCCATGGGCTCCTCAATAACGTGCGCCTGGCGGGCGCCGGCCTGCATGGCGGCCTGGCGCACGGCGCGCTCCTCCACGCCGGTAACCCCGGCAGGGATGCACACCATAACCCGCGGCTTGAAGAAAAACCGCCGGCACCCGGCTTTTTCGAGGAAGTACCGCAGCATCTTCTCCGTTACGTCGTAGTCGGCTATGACCCCTTCCCGCAGGGGACGCACCGCGACGATGTTGCCGGGCGTGCGTCCCAGCATCGCGCGCGCCTCCTCGCCCACGGCGATAATCCGCCCCGTATCGCGGTTGATGGCGACCACGGACGGCTCGCGCAGCACGATGCCTTTGCCCTTCACGTAGACCAGGACGGTAGCGGTGCCCAGGTCGACCCCGATGTCCGGCACCAGGTTGAACACGGCCCAACCTCCAGACTGCTTACGACCGGGGCACGGCTTGTACCCGCCCGGCGTCTGCCCGGCCATAAGCCCGACTTTGTTCGAGGTATATTCTACATTTTCCGGTGGTTTCCCTCCTGTACTGGCAAGATTATGCCTTCTCTTTTTCCCTGTACTTGCGCCGGGTGGCCTCGCCGCCACGGAGGTGCCGCTCCGCCTTGTTCTGGTCCAGCACGAGGCGGACCTTCTGGGCCAGTTTCTTGTTGAGCGACGGCAGGCGCTCGGTCATGTCCTTGTGGACCGTGCTCTTAGAAACTTTAAACACCACCGCTGCCTGTCGCACGGTGGCGTTTGTTTCCAGAATGTAGGCGCAGATGTCGAGGACCCGCTTTTGAATGTATTCTTGCAAGGCCCCTACCTCCCGGTCCAAGGCTACTAAATGTATATGCGGCCGGGAGGGCTTAATGCTTGGCCTATCCACGTTCCTTTATGCGCGTGAGCTTTACGCCGCAGTAATAGTGCCGGAGAATCTCCTGGAAATTATATCCTCGCCGGGCGAACCCCTTCGCCCCGTACTGGCACAGCCCGACGCCGTGTCCGTGGCCGGCGGTGTAGAACGTGATGTTCTTCCCGTCGACCTTCCACGTGAAATTCGTCGAACGCAGCCCCAGGTACGCGCGAACCAACGCGGCAGGGATTTCCTTGCCGGCAAAGCGCACGGTCTTCGGACGGCCCGCCGCCGTCCTTTCCACCACCTGCAGCACCCCGGCGGATCCGGCGGCCGCCGGGACGGCACCGGCACCAAGCAGTTCGGAAACCTGCTTTAGGGCAAAGGTCTTGGCCTCGCCGGGATAAGGGTCCTCGCAGTAGGGACAGTCCACGCTCTGCAGGTAGGGCACGTCGAGCTTCCAGACGTCGGCAGCCGTCTCGGTCCTGCCCCCGCAGGACGCGTGGTACACCGGGTCGATCAACTCGCCCTTGTAGGTGACGACCAGACCGGCGGTGTCCCGCACCGCCTTCCTGATGCGATAGTAGTACCGGTAGTATTCCAGCGCACCCCAGCGGGCGCGGAGCTTCTCCCGCGAAAGGTACCCCTGGCCGTGCCGCGGGTCGTCGCAGGCGTCGGCCCCGGGATGCTGACTGTTGGCCACGCCCCCGGCGAAGATCCGCCGCGCGATCCACGTGCGCGCGCAGACCGCCTGGGCCTTGAGCGCCTCGAGCGGGAAGGATGCGGGCATCTCCGCCGCCACCACGCCGACCAGGTACTCCTCCAAGGGCACGCGCACGATCTCGTCCGTTTCGTGTAGGTAGACGCGGACGTGCCCGGGCAGGACAAGCTCCCGCAGGGGCCGTCCCGGCGCCTGTTTTTCCGGCCCGGTTACGGCCAGGTATCCGGACAGGGCCAGTGCAAGCAGCATAAGCCCGGCAATGAGTCGCGACACAAAAACCCCTCCGGTAACATGATTGCCATTTACTGGGTGGAAAATACGTCCGGAGGCATTGCTTGCGCCGGGCAACTGCTGCGCAAAGATTAACTGCAACGGAAGAAATGGAAGGCCTGTGGTTGGAAAGAAAACTCAGGGCTCGCAGGTGAACGCCTTCCTCCGCCCGGGGCCGTACCGGTAAACGAGGAAATGGCGGTCGAAAGTAAAGATGCGTTCGATGCGCAACCTTTCCATAACAGCAAAGGTGGTGCAATCCGTAAAGCTGAAACTCTGGTCGGGAAAGGCGTGCATTATTTGCCAGGCGGCCTCAAGATCGGCTTCTTCCACGGGGATGACGGGCGTACCTGTTTCGCGCAACATCTGCCAAAAGGACTGGGCGGCATAACGGCCCAAGCGGGCAACCAGAAGTGCCCAGGTTTCTACCATAATGGCCACGGTCGTCATTAATGGAACCGTGCCGGCGACCTTTTCATAAAACTCCCGTGCCCGCAGGTGGTTTGCATC
>DMDP01000228.1 GCA_003445475.1 Peptococcaceae bacterium
TCCCCGACGAGAAAGCCATCGAAGAGGTGATTCAACAACTCCTCAGTCCGTTTGGGGGACGGCTGATGGTTACGCCCAAGGAGGTCGACGCCCTTATTCACAACTGCGCCCGGATAATCGCCGGTGCCATTATGCAGGCCCTGCAACCAGGTGTGCCCGGCGGCTACGGCTCTTACCTGCAATAAAAAAGAGCAGACGGGCGGCCGCCGCCTGCTCCGCGCAACCCTTTTCATTTACCCTATCGCAGGTTGGTGGTACCGGCGAAGTTCCCGGCGAGATTCTGTTCATACGCCTGAATCATACGCCGCACCATGTGACCCCCGATGGCGCCGTTCTGGCGCGAAGGAACATCACCAAGGTAGCTGCCCGGAGGCAGATTGATGCCGACCTCCCGTGCGATCTCCCACTTCAGCTGGTCGAGGGCGGCCCGGGCCTCAGGTACCAAAACACGGTTCGTCCTTTGACCCTGTGCCATTTGCGATCCTCACCTCCCGTTGTTATTCTGGTTGTAGTATGCTCGCAGCCGTATGTCTTTATGTTGACACATTTTTACGGGCTCAACCCTCGTTTGCCGTTGCGCGTTTCCTTCACTTTTAACAATTTTAAACGTGGAAAATCCATGCCGATTTCGCGCCCCAGTTCGTACCGTATCTCCTCCTGTGCCGGCTTTTCGGACCTCATTGCACCTTTTTTCCGGCCGCTGCGCACAGCATCCACCTCCAGAAATTTTAGATTATAAACTTATTTTGCGCAGAAAAGGCAGGTAAAATGTTGGTGGTTGCGTGAGGGTAGAAGGAAAGAATGGGGGACATGGGTCGGATTACATATATTACCAAATGTTCTAGCTAATTCCCAAACGGGTGGCTGTGAACCCGAATCGCGCCTCGATGGCCGCGCGCAACGGCGCGTTTTCGGAGTGCCGCAGGTCGGGGTCGGCTTCCACCACGCGGCGGGCCTCTTCCCGGGCCGCTTCCAGGATTTGCACATCGCGTACCGGATCCGCGATTTTAAACTCCGGCACCCCGCTCTGGCGTACGCCGAAGAACTCGCCCGGTCCCCGCAGGCGCAGATCTTCCTCGGCAAGTTGAAATCCGTCATTAGTAGCCACCAGGGCCCGCAACCGCGCCTTCGCTTCCGCCGTCCTTGGTGCGCCCACGAGGGCGCACCAGCTTCTGGCACGGCCTCGTCCCACACGCCCGCGCAACTGGTGCAACTGGGCGAGCCCGAATCTTTCGGCGTCGAGAATCACCATGCCTGTCGCGTTGGGGACGTCGACACCGACCTCGATGACCGTTGTGGTAACAAGAATGTCGATTTGCCCGCGGCGAAAGGCGTCCATGACCTCTTCGCGGGCGTCCGGTCGCATGCGTCCGTGTAAAAGGCCCACGCGACAGGACGTGAAAACGCGCTCGGCGAGGTGAGCCGCCAGTTCAGTTGCGGCGTGACTCTGCAACTGCTCGGATTCCTCAATAAGTGGACAGACGACGTAGACCTGGTATCCCCGGGCAACCTCTTCTCGAATACGCTCATAGAGCCGCTCCAGCCCCTCCGGGGCCACGTAAAAGGTCTGGACCGGTTGCCGTCCGGGCGGCATCTCGTCGATGATCGAAATATCCAGGTCGCCGTACAGCGTCAGCGCCAGCGTACGGGGGATCGGCGTCGCCGTCATAACCAACAGGTCCGTCGTGACGCCCTTGTCCTGCAACATCGCCCGCTGCCGCACGCCGAACCGGTGCTGTTCGTCGATAATCACCAAGCCCAAACGGGCGAATTTGACCTCGTCCTGGATGAGGGCGTGCGTACCCACAACGATGCCGGCCACCCCGGTCGCAATGGCCTCCAGGTTGGCACGGCGCGTTTCCTGGTCGAGGCTTCCCGTCAAGAGATACGGCTTGAGGCCCAGCGGGGCGAGAATATCCTGCAGCTTGAGGTAATGCTGTTCGGCCAGGATCTCCGTCGGCGCCATGAGCGCTCCCTGGAGACCACCTTCCTGAGCCTTTACCAGGGCCATGACGGCGACCACCGTCTTGCCGCAACCTACATCTCCCTGCAACAGGCGCTGCATCGGTTCGGGCCGCTGCATGTCTTCCGCCACCTGCCGCCACGCCCGTTCCTGCGCCGCCGTCAGCCGGAAGGGCAGGCTCTCCCGCAGGGCAGCTACAAGTGGCCCGTCCGGTCCGTACCGGAAGGGCTTGGTCGCCCGGTGCGTCATGGCACGCCGGCGGGCCAGAGCCACTTGCAGCAAAAACAATTCCTCGAATATAAAACGGCGCCGCGCCGCCTCCGCCTCGGCCAGGCTGGCGGGAAAGTGCACCTGCCTGAGGGCACGCGCAAGTTCCACCAGGTTTTGCCGGTGCAAGACGGCAGGCGGCAAGAACTCCCGCACTTCGTTGGCCACTTCCAGCGCCGCCTGTACCGCGCCCCGTATTACTTTTTGCGGCAGCTTTTCCGTCCCCGCGTAAACCGGCACGATGCGGCCGGTGCTCAGCGTTTGCCCTCCCGCCGGCTCCCACTCGGTTACGTGGATCTCCACCCGGCCAAAGCTCCGGTCCACCTTGCCGGCGACGGCAATCCTGGCCCCGGGGCGCAACTGGCGCAGGATGTAAGGCTGGTTAAACCACACCGTGTAAAAGGTGGTCGTGCCGTCACACACGGCAAGCTTAGTAATGGTCAACCCCCGCCGCGGTTTAAGCTCCTGGCCGGCAACAACCGTCCCCTCCAGGCACACCGTATCCCCGTGCCGCGCTACCGCGGCCAAACTTGTGCGCCGATCCTCGTAGCGGCGCGGAAAGTGGTAAAGCAGGTCGCCCACGGTTTCAATACCGAGCTTTTTGAACTGCACCGCGCGCCGGGGGCCGACCCCTTTCACATACTGCACGGAGTCCGTGAGTCGCATCTTCATAACTAGTTCATTTGACAACCTCCGGCCTGGTCCTTCCCATATACGGTGACCACCCCAAGCAAATTGACTGCTTGGCCAAATTCTGCTAAACTAGGTGCGGGAATTCCTGCCGGCGATTATGCAAACGGACGCTGCGACATACTATGCTAACAGATTTCTTGTCCGAGGGTGAGGCATATGCCGACCGTAGCCCTGCCGCGGGCGATGGCTTACTACTATATGTATCCTTTCTTTCGCACCTTCTTCCACGAACTCGGCGTCGATATCGTGGTTTCGCCACCAACTACGAAGCAAACCTTGGAAAAGATGGAGTTTTGTCCCACGGACGAACCGTGCCTGGCGGTAAAACTTCTCTTTGCCCATGCTAAAGAACTGCTGGACGCAGGGCACCGGGATCTTGTCATCCCGTGCTTGGTAAGCCTGGAGCCCCATAACTTCTGCTGCCCAAAGTTCATCGGCATACCTTATATGGTGCAAAACGCCTTGAAAAACGGCGCCCGCATCCATGCACCGCGGATCGATATGTTTCAGGGCAAGAAGGAATGGCAGGAAACCTTCGTCGCCGTAGGCCGCCATTTCGGGGCGCCACCCGAGAAAGTACTGCACGCGCTGGACCGCGCCTGGCAGGTACAACACCGGTTTGACGATGCCCTGGTCGAAAAGAAGCTGACCATTATCGAGGGGTACCGGCTGCTCGAAAGCGGCCGGCTGTTCGGCACCGAGCCGGCGGGAGCGCCGAGGAAACCTGTTATCGGCGTGGTCGGGCATCCATATGTACTCTACGATCCATTCACCCTGGACCTTCTTGCCGAATTCCGCAAGTACGGAACGGTATTAACCGCCGAAATGGTGCCCGCCGTGGATGCCCGCCGCGAGGTGAGCACCCTGCTGGAAGGTGAGAGGTTGTGGAACTTCGAGGCGCGCATTCTCGGGGCCGGACTGTATTATTTGCGCCGCGGGATGGTCGACAAGCTGGTGCTGGTGGGCTCTTTCGAGTGCGGCCCCGAGTCGGTTATTGAGTCGTACCTCGAAGAAGAAGCGGCCCGGCGTGGCATTCCCTTTCTCCTCCTCACGCTTGATGAACACACGGGCGAGGCGGGGCTGGTAACCCGGATCGAGGCGTTTATGGATGTTACCCCTTCCCGGAATCCTTCCCACCGGGAAGCGGCGTCACTCCCAATCACCCCCGGCCTGCGTGCGGAAAAATTTGTCATTGGATTGCCCACCATGGGGCATCTGGACGTGGCCATCCGCTCCGCGCTGGCCGATTGCGGCGTGGAGTCCATACGCACGCCGGCGGCCAGCAAGGAAGTGCTTGAACTGGGCAAGCTGGTGTCTCCCGAGTTCGTCTGCTTGCCCTTTGTCATCACCCTCGGTCAGATGCGGTGGCTTCTGGAGCACGGCGCCACCAGGATATTGATGGTAGGCGGCAAAGGCAAGTGCCGCTTGGGGTGGTACGCGCAAATCCAGGACCAGCTTTTGCGGCGCCTCGGCTACGACTTCGAAATGATCATCATCGACTCGCCTCTTCCCCTGCGCGAGCGGTGGAGCCAGTTCCGTCAGACTTTAAGGCGGGCCACCAACAATGCGTCCTGGCTCCGCGTCTTGAAGGCGCTCTACGCAGGGTATCATAAAATGGCGGCCATTGACGAGGCGGAAAAGATCTGTCACCGACTTCGCGCCTTCGAGCAAAAGCAGGGCACCATCGACCGGCATTTCAAGCGATTTGTGCGCAAGATAGAAGAGGCGTCGGGGCTGGACGACGTATGGCGGCTTATGCGGGAATTCCGGGAGCAGGCCGACAGCATTGAGACCGAGGACACCAACCCCGTACGGGTGCGGGTTCTGGGGGAAATCTGGGTTGTTCTCGAGGCTTACGTCAACATGCAAATTGAGCGTCTCTTAGGGTCGTCGGCCGACCCGCGGGTTTGGGTCGACCGCGAGATATCCTGTACCAACTGGTTTCACCAGCACATCTTTCCCACAAGGGAGGCTGTGCAGCGGCGCCGGGAGATCAAGCAGGCGGCGGCGCCCTATCTGGGCGTCGAGGTGGGAGGCCACGGGCAGATCAGTGTCGGCCTCACCGCGCTGGCTAAACGAGAGGGTATCGATGGCGTTATTCACCTCATGCCCTTTACCTGCATGCCGGAAATCGTGGCGCAGAACATAATCGTGCGCATAAGCCAGGAACTGGACATCCCGGTACTCACCTTTATCATTACCGACCAGACGGGCGAGGCCGGCTTCGAAACGCGTGTGGAGGCCTTCCTGGATATCCTGAAAGACCGGCGGGATGCCCGCCTTGTCCACTGAAACGGGGGGTCTTGACGAAGGTGCCTTTTTATCTCGGAATCGACGTCGGCAGCGTGACCACGAAGGTGGTCCTCATCAACGAAAAGTGCGAGGTGCTTTTCGACACGTACTTGCGGACCGAAGGGGGGCCCATCCAGGCCATCCAGAAGGGGTTCCGCCAGCTTTTCGCCACCCACGGCGATATTCCCGTAGCGGGCGTGGGCACAACCGGCAGCGGGAGGCGCCTCGCCGGTATCATGGTGGGGGCCGATGTGGTCAAGAACGAGATCACCGCCCACGCGATGGCCGCCCGGCACTTCGAGCCCGACGTGCGCACGGTAATCGATATCGGCGGCCAAGACTCAAAGATCATCTTCTTCAACAACGGCGTGCCCGTCGGTTTTAACATGAATACCGTTTGCGCTGCCGGCACCGGGTCCTTCCTGGACCACCAGGCGGTGCGGTTGGGCATCCCCATTGAAGAATTCGGCGAGTACGCCCTGCGCTCAAGCAGCCCCATCAAGATCGCAGGCCGGTGCGGCGTTTTTGCAGAATCGGACCTGATCCACAAGCAGCAGATGGGGTACAAGAAAGAAGATCTTATCGCCGGCCTTTGCCTGGCCCTGGTGGGCAATTACCTTAACAACGTCGCCCGGGGACATCGCATCGAGCCGCCCGTCCTGTTCCAGGGAGGAGTGGCGGCCAATATCGGTATGCGTGCGGCCTTTGAAAAGAGGCTGGGAATGGAGATTATCGTCCCCCCGCTTTTCAAGGTTATGGGCGCCTTCGGTGCGGCCCTCCTGGCCAAGCGCTACGCCGAGCGCCGTCGCTGTCCGTCCAACTTTCGGGGCGCATCGCACATCGCCAGCTTTACCTGCGTGCCCCGCACCTTCACCTGCGGGGACTGCCCCAATAACTGCGAGATCAACGAAGTATATATCAGTGGGGAACTGGTCAGCCGGTGGGGGTCCAAATGCGGAAAGTGGTATAATCTTTCCCTGGCATCTGACGACCGGCAGGAGGAGCGCGAGAGCCCGCTGCGCTTGTCGCGCTAGGTTTTGCTTGCGTTGCCCCGCGCCCTTTGTTAAAATAGTTGCGTGGCTTTTTGTAAAGGAGGTGCAAGTGTGGCAAGAAAATGTGCCATCTGCGGCAAGCAGATCGATTTTGGCATGCAGGTAAGCCACTCACACCGCCGCACCAGGCGTCTTCGGGTGCCGAACCTGCAGCGCGTCCGTGCGGTGGTGAACGGGCAGAAAAAGAGGATCCGCGTCTGCACGACGTGCCTGCGAAGCGGAAAGGTCCAGCGGGCGATCTGAAGATACAAAAACGGCCGACAGGCCGTTTAGCTTTTTATGACCTCGAGGCGCGGGTTGGGGGTTATACCGGGGATTCGCCCCCGCTTGGCCAGCGGCCGACCCCGCACCTCCTTCAAGTCCATGGTCATATCAATGGGCCGCGCGTCGGAGATATACGAGCCCACCCCAAAGAAATCGGCCCCAGCCGCCGACAGTTGCCTTATCCGGTCCGGGTCAAGACCGCCGGAAACCACGATCTTAACGTGGCTGTACCCCTCCAGATCCAACCGCGCCCTTACTTCGCGTACCAGGTCGACCGTTACCCCGCCCCGCTCGGCGGGCGTGTCGAGGCGTACGCCTTCGAGCTTTTCCCGCAGCGCATCCGCCACCCGTAACGTTTCTTCCGCCTCGTCTTTGAAGGTATCCACGAGGATGATGACCGGAGCCCCGGCAGGCATGGCCTCCAGGTAGGCGCGGGCCACTGTCACCGTATCACCGACGATAAGGAAACAGGCATGCGGAATGGTCCCCAGCGGCTCCTGCCCGGCGAGTTTGGCACCCAGGATACAACTTGCGCCGTCCGCGCCCCCTACAAGGGCGGCGCGCTCCATAACCGGGGCCACCGCCGGGTGAACGTGGCGGGCACCAAAGCAAAGAACCTTCTTTTCGCCAGCTGCGTCCTTGCATTCCCGGGCTGCCGTGGCCCAGGCGCTGGATTGCGCCAGAATGCCAAGGATGGCCGTCTCATAAACACCGTAGGCGCTGTAGGGACCGCGCAGCCGCATGACCACCTCCCGGGGCGCAAACGGCTCGCCCTCCGGCAGTGCTTCAATGCGTACCGGCAGATCTTGCATAAGCCGCCGTACCTCTTCCGTGCCGCACATAATCCCCGGACCTGAAGGGAAGATCTCGGCCACGGCCTCATCACCGGCGTGCCCCAGGTGGTAAAGGATATCCAGGGTTTTGACGAAGTAGATATCTGCCGTCCATCCGTTGAGGATCTCTTCGTGGGACGCCGAAAAAAGCCTTCGATCCGGTTTTACGCGATAAGCGGCGACATCCAGGACGCTTGTGACCTTTTTGCCCGCCACGAGCTACCTCCTGTGGCTTACGAAACCAGCGTCCGCATCAGGTTGGCCATCTCAATGGCGCTGACCGCCGCCTGCCATCCCTTGTTACCCGCCTTGGTGCCGGCCCGCTCGATGGCCTGCTCGAGCGTATCCGCAGTGATGATGCCGAAGATTACCGGTACCCCGGTCTCCAGGCTGACCCGGGCGATCCCCTTGGCCAGTTCCCCGGCCACGTACTCAAAATGCGGCGTCGCCCCCCGGATTACGGCACCCAGGCAGATCACGGCATCGTACCCTTTTTCCGCCAACCGCCGGGCAACGAGCGGCATCTCAAACCCTCCCGGTACCCAGGCGATGTCGATGTCGGTTGCCGCCACCCCATGCCGCTGCAGGGCGTCCATGGCGCCGCTCAAAAGCCTATGGGTGATGAACTCGTTAAACCGGCCCACTACGATGCCAAACCGCAGCCCTTTGCCGACCAGGTGCCCCTCGAAGGTTCCCGGCATGGACCCTACCTCCTTTAGTCGGGCAGCGTAAGCAGGTGCCCGAGTTTCTTCTTCTTCGTCGCCAGGTAAAAGCCGTTGTGCTTGCCAGGAGGGATTTCCAGCGGCACCCGTTCGACAACCTCCAGGCCGTGTCCTTCCAGGCCGGCGATTTTGCGCGGGTTGTTCGTGAGTAGCCGCATCTTCTTGATGCCCAGATCTGCCAGGATCTGAGCACCAATTCCGTAATCCCTGAGATCCGGTGGAAAGCCCAGTGCCCTGTTCGCCTCAACCGTATCCTTGCCCCGATCTTGCAGTTCATACGCCCGGATTTTGTTAAGCAGCCCGATACCGCGTCCCTCCTGCCGCATGTACAAGAGTACACCGGTGCCTTCGGCCGCGATCATCTGCAGAGCCTTGGACAACTGTTTCCCACAGTCGCAGCGCGTGGAACCGAAGACGTCGCCCGTGAGGCATTCGGAATGCACACGGACAAGCGGCGCCTCCACGGATCGCAGGTCGCCTTTCACAAGGGCGATGTGCCCTTTGCGATCCAGAATGCTTTCGTAGGCCACCACCTGAAACTCGCCGTACACGGTGGGTAGCTTCGCACTTCCCACACAGCGCACCAATTTTTCTGTCCACCGCCGGTAACTGATCAGGTCGGCGATGGTGATGATTTTGAGGCCGTGCCGGACGGCAAACTCCATCAGGTCCGGAACTCTGGCCATGGTGCCGTCGTCTTTCATTACCTCGCAGCAAACGCCCGCCGGGTAAAGACCGGCCAGCTTGGCCAGATCAACCGTTGCCTCGGTGTGGCCGGCGCGCCGTAGTACCCCGCCATCCTTTGCCACCAAAGGGAAGACGTGACCCGGTCGCCGTAGGTCGGCCGGCGTGCAGCCAGGGTCGATGATCTTCTTAATGGTGTACGCCCTTTCGTGGGCAGAAATACCCGTGGTGGTTCCGCGCGCGTCGACCGAAACGGTGAAGGCCGTACCGTGCGGATCCGTGCCGTGATTGACCATCAATTCCAGACCAAGCTCCTCCGCACGCTGCGACGTAATGGGCATACAAATCAGGCCCCGGGCGTGGGTGGCCATGAAATTAACCGCATCCGGCGTGACCTTTTCCGCGGCCATTACCAGGTCACCCTCGTTCTCACGGTCCGCGTCATCCACGACAATGACCATCTTGCCGGCGCGTATATCCTCTATGGCTTCTTCGATAGTGTTAAAGCGCAAGGCACGTCCTCCCCCTCGAATAAAACCGCAGTAAATTGCCCGTTCACCGGCTACGACTCCAGAAAGCCGCTGCGGGCAAGGAAGTCGAGCGTAATTCCTTGTTCCCCTTTTTCCCGTCGTAAAAGGTGCGCAACGTACTTGCCGACAACGTCGGCTTCGAGGTTCACCGTATCGCCGGGTTGCTTGAACCCCAGCGTGGTCACGGCGGCCGTGTGGGGAATTATGGAAACTGTGAAGACATCCCCTCTGACGTCTACCACCGTAAGGCTGATCCCGTCCACCGCTACCGAACCTTTGGGGATAAGGTACTGCGCCACCTCTTGCGGCGCCCTGACGGCAAAAACGGTGGCCATTCCGTCCCGCTCCCGGCCCGTAATGGTGCCCACGCCATCCACGTGCCCGGTCACCAGGTGCCCCCCAAGCCGGTCCCCCAGCCGGAGCGCCCGCTCCAGATTAACCCTCGCCCCGCGCCGCAGGCGCCCCAGGTTGGTTTTCGCCAGGGTTTCGGCCATGACGTCCACCGCGAAGGCCGTTTCCGTATGTTCCGTTACCGTCAGGCACACGCCGTTAACGGCAACACTGTCACCCCGGCGGACGCCGGCAAGAATACCGGGCGCCTCGACGGTCAGGCGCGCCCCTTCGCGCCCCACCTCGATACCGCGCACCGTACCCAATTCTTCGATAATACCCGTGAACACGGTTATTCTCTCCGCACAATATATCCCTCAAAACACAGGTCCGGGCCCACCTGCTCCCAGTGCCCGTTCTCCACACGCAGCGCCTCGGCGAGGACGGCTGCCCCTCGCCCGCCCACCGGCCCGGGTGCGTCCCTGCCGCCAATAATCAGCGGCGCCACAAACCAGACCACCTTATCCACCAGCCCGGCTTCGAGCAGGGCGGCATTAACACCCGCGCCACCTTCCACGAGGATGCTGGTTATCTCGCGGCGCGCCAGTTCTTTCATCAGCAACCGGACATCCACGCGTGGCCCGGAACCACATACCAGCACTTCCGCCCCACCTTTCTTCAGAGTGTTTATCCTTGCCACCGGCGCTTGCTCGGTGGTGGCGATAATGGTCGGCGCCGGCGAAGCCTGGGCCAGTACGCGCGCCTCCGGCGGCGTCCGCGCCGTACTGTCAAGAACAATCCGTATAGGGTCGCGCCCCCCCTCCGGCAACCTGGTAGTCAGCGAGGGGTTGTCACGCAGGATGGTCCCAATGCCCACCATGACCGCATCGTAGCAGTCCCGCAGGCGATGCACGCGCTCCCGGGCCGCCGGACCGGTGATCCATTGCGAAGCCCCCGTGTGGGTGGCAATCTTGCCGTCCAGGCTTACGGCCACCTTCATGACCACAAACGGCAGCCGCTGCGTGATATACTTAACAAAGACCTCGTTAAGCCGGGCGGCCTCGCCGGCCAGGACACCCTCCGTAACCTCGATACCCGCCGCCCGCAGCCGTGTCAGCCCGCGGCCTGCCACCAGCGGGTTGGGGTCGCGCATGGCGGCCACCACCCGGCCGACACCTGCCTGAATAATCGCTTCGGTACATGGCCCGGTACGCCCCGTGTGGCAACACGGCTCGAGGTTCACATACAGGGTGCTCCCCTGTGCTGCCGGACCGGCATTCCTGATCGCCATTACCTCCGCGTGGGGTAAGCCGGCCCGCTCGTGATAACCCCGCCCGACCACCCGACCGTCCCGCACGAGCACCGCCCCGACCATGGGATTGGGGCTGGTACGGCCTCGCCCGCGCGCGGCCAGGGTGAGCGCCATTCGCATGTACTTTTCGTCCGCCGCCCGCGTATCCTCCCGCAAGAGGCACTCCCCGCCGTCTAAAACAGGATATAAACGCCATTATTATAGTATAGGCGCCCCCAATAACGGGGGTCAAGACGCCGGCCGCCCCTAACCCCCGATTTCCGACATTAACCTGTCCCGCACCGGCCGCATGGCCGTTTCGTCGTTTCCCTCCGGCTTGCGCCTGATCGCCTCGGCAATCGCCTGCGCCAGTTCCGCCTCTGATGCCTGCCTCGCCAGCAGCGGGCGGAGGTCTACCTCGTCTTCCCGGCAAAGGCAGGGCCGTAGTGTGCCGGCCGCTGTCAGTCGCAGGCGGTTGCAGGACGGGCAGAAGTAGTTGCTCATGGGGGCAATGAAACCAATTGTCCCCGGCGCCCCGGCAAGACGCCAGTAGCGTGCCGGCCCGCCGTCACGCGGAGACTTCTGCGGTTCTAACCGCCCCAGCGCTTTCTCCAGGCGCGCCATCATCTCCTCCACGGACACCAATCTGCTGGCCGCCCAATCACTGGCCTGGCCGATGGGCATAAGCTCAATAAAGCGCACGTGGAGCGGGTAGTCGCGTGTCAGGAGCGCCAGCTCGACCAACTCGTCATCGTTTATGCCGCGCATCACAACGGCGTTCAGTCTGACAGGTGCCAGTCCCAGCGCCAGGGCGGTCGTGATCCCCTCCCAGGTGGCGGCGAGTTCTCCCCCGCGCGTGATGCGTCGGAACCGCTCAGGCTGCAACGTATCTAGGCTTACGTTCACCCGCTTCAGTCCGGCCTTTTTGAGGTCGTGCGCCAGTGGTGCCAGGAGGGTCCCGTTGGTCGTCAGCGCCAGGTCGTCGATCCCCGGAATGGCGGCAATGGCCCCGACCATTTCCACAATATCCTCCCGGATGAGCGGCTCGCCGCCGGTGAGCCGCACCTTCCGGATACCAACGCGCGTTCCGGCACGGATAATCCGCACGACGGCTGCCGCATCAAGGTCGTCCCCGTGGGGATGCTCCGTTTCAGCGGGACGGCAGTAAAAACACCGCAGGTTGCACCGCTCGGTCACCGAAACCCGCAGATAGGTTATCTCCCGGTCAAAAGCATCCCGCACGAGAACCACCCTTTCTCTGTTGCAAAAGGTTGCAAAAGTGAGGATCCAGGCTACTTCGCCGTGTCGGTGCCGGCACGTCCGAACAACGCCTCCACCAGGTTCATCGGTACAGGGAACACAATGGTACTCGCCTTGTCGGCGGCGATCTCGGTTAATGTTTGCAGGTACCTCAGCTGCATCGCCGCAGGTTGGGCTGCGATAATCGCCGCCGCCTGCGACAGTTTCTCGGCGGCCTGGTACTCGCCGTCGGCGTGGATGATCTTGGCACGCCGCTCTCTCTCCGCCGCCGCCTGCGCGGCCATCGCCCGCTGCAGCGATTGCGGCAGCTCCACGTCGCGCACCTCGACCATGGTAACCTTCACACCCCAGGGCGCCGTCCCTTCGTCGATAATCTGCTGCAGACGCTGGTTGACCTGCTCCCGGTGCGCCAGGAGCTCGTCCAGTTCGGACTGGCCAAGGACGCTCCGCAGCGTGGTTTGCGACAGCTGCGACGTGGCCCGGATGTGGTCCAGGACCTTGATCACGGCGTTGGCCGGGTCAACGACGCGGAAGTATACAACGGCGTTAACCTTGACCGTAACGTTATCACGCGTGATGGCCTCCTGCGTGGGCACGTCCAGCGTAATGACACGCAGATCAACCTTCTGCATCCTCTCAATACCGGGGATGAGGAAAAACAATCCCGGTCCCCGCACGCCCACGTATCGGCCGAGACGGAAGATAACGCCTCGCTCGTACTCCTGGACAATGCGTATGGAGGCAGAAAGCAAGCCCACCAATACGACAAAGACGACAACCCAGAACATGAAGAGTTCGAACACGATATCCCTCCTTGCAAAACTACTTGCCCTTCCCGCCCTCGCGTTCGCGCGAGTACGGTAAAGGTATGTACTGTACGGAAGGCCGGCGCTGTGCCGGCTGCGGGTACAAATCCATCAAGTGGTAGATCTCCGTCGGCATGTCGTTGGTTACAGGCAACCCGAGTTCCTTCAGTTGCTCGCACGAGATAGGGTAGTCATGCGTCCAGCGCCCGCTTGTAAGGGCTTGTGCTACCGCCCGCGCTTTCTCCGGGGCCAGCTTGTCCGCCAGGAGGTACGCCAGAAAATCCCGGACCTGCCGTATGGCCTTCGAGGAAATGTCCGCCAGAATCAGGGTCTGGTCGTCCACGTTGGCTACCCCTTTTTCCCTTACGGTGGCAATAATCGAGGCCGCGGGCAAATTGCCGAGTTGCGGGTCTACCGGCCCCAGGACCGCGTTCTCATCCATGACAATCCTGTCCGCGGCCAGCGCAATCATCGTACCGCCTGACATCGCGTAGTGAGGGATGAAAACGGTTACCGGCGCGGGGTGCTTCTGAAGCGCGCGGGCGATCTGTTCGGCTGCCAGAACCAGCCCGCCCGGGGTATGGAGAACCAGATCGATCGGCATATCGTCCGGCGTCAGGCGGATGGCGCGCAGTACCTGCTCCGAGTCCTCGATATTGATGTAACGGGTGAGGGGGAACCCCAGAAAATTGAGCAACTCCTGCCTGTGAATGAGGGTGATGAGGCGCGAGCCCCGCGCCTGCTCAACGCGGCGGATGAGGCGCAGCCGCATAACCTCCAGCCGCTGCTGGCGAACTGCAGGCATAACGGCAAGCACGAGCAGGAGGATCCAGAAAACGTCGAAAAAACTCACCGTACCCCCTCCCGTTGAATAATGGCGCCATCGCGCCGCCTGACCCGCAGGCGCAAACCCTCGACCCCCGTAACCGTCACTTCTTCGCCCGCCGTAACCTTTCCTTCTTCCACCACCGCATTCCACCGTTCGCCCTCGCATAACACGACACCGGCGGGAGCAAGGGGCGTCAGGGCTACCGCCTGCATCCCCACCAGTCCCTCCGCTCCCGTAACCACCTTGCGCCGCTGCCCCCGCCATACGGCGCGGGCGGCATAGGCGACAAAACCGAGAATGCTCACCGCCACGCCGGCAATCGCGCCGAGGCTCACCTGCGGCACCGGCGAGGCCTCCGTAAACAGCATGAGGGACCCGAAAATCAGGGCCGTCAAGCCGGCAATGGTTAACAATCCAAAACTGGTGACAAAGATCTCGGCAACAAACAGGCCGAAGGCCAGGATAATCAGCAGGATACCGCTCCACGAGGCGTTGAGGGTGCCCATGCCGTACAATCCCAGCAAGAGCGCCACGCCGCCGGCCACGCCGGGAAAGATAACGCCGGGGTGGAAGAACTCGATCATCAGGCCGAGCATCCCCAGCGAGAGAAGGATATAGGCCACATTCGGGTTGGCAATAACGTGCAAGATGTTCTCGGCGGTGCGCATCCGCTGGTGCACGACCGCCGCGTCTCGCGTCGCGAGCGTCACTTCTCTGCCGCTCGCGAGCTTCACCCGCCGCCCGTCGATTTGCCGCAGTAGATCGTCAAGATCCCGTGCGCGCAGGTCAATAAGTTTATACCGCAATGCCTCCCGGTCCGTGTACGAGCGGCTCTCAGTTACGGCCTCCGCGGCACGCTGCGGGTCGCGCCCGCGCATCTGGGCGATGCTTCTGGCCCAAGCCGCGGCGTCTTCGGTGGCCTTTTTGGCGTGATCCGGAGGCAACTCGCCTTCCGCGCCCACCGGGTGCGCGGCCCCCATCCTTGTGCCCGGCGCCATGGCGGCAACGTCCGCAGCCACCGTGATGAAGGTCCCCGCCGAGGCTGCCCAGCCCCCTGCCGGCGAAACGAAGACCACCACCGGGACGGGCGAGCCGAGCATATCCTGTACGATTGCCTGCGTGGTTTCCAGGAGCCCGCCCGGCGTATTCAACTGGATGATGCAGGCCTGCGCCCGGCTCCTGGCCGCCTCTTCCAGCCCCCGTTCCACGTAGCGGGCGACCACCGGAACGATGGGACCGTCGACGTGCAGGACTACAACATGGCGTCCCGGTGCCGGCGGCAACACGGCAGCCGCCGGTGCAACCAGACCGGTAAAAAAAACGAGCAGGATCGTCCATATTAATACTTTTCTCATTAAATAACCACCTGGATGGGGTTAATATCCGTGGATCCACGCACCGCCTGATACCCAAGCGCTCCAAGGGACACTTCTCACTCTAACCCGGAAGCAGCGCAGCCACCGTGGCGCAAACGTTGTTAACCCCAACCACCGTTGTTTCGCCCGTACGGCGCAGCCTGACCTCGACCTGGTTCGCTCCCGCTTTCTGGCCTACCGTGACGCGCACCGGGTACCCGATCAAGTCGGCGTCCTTGAACTTCACGCCCGGCCTTTCCGTGCGGTCATCAAGTATTGTATCATATCCGGCTGTTACGAGCATGCGGTAAATTTTCTCCGCCAACTCGACCTGCACCGCGTCCTTGCTATTAACCGGAAGGACGACGACCTCGAATGGAGCGATGGTCGGCGGCCAGATGATACCGTGGTCGTCGTGATGCTGTTCAACCGCCGCCGCCATGGTCCGGGAAACGCCGATCCCGTAGCACCCCATAATAAACGGGCGCTCCCGCCCGTTCTCGTCAAGAAAAGTGGCCCCCATCACCTTTGAGTATTTATCGCCCAGCTTGAAAAGTTGCCCGACCTCAATGCCGCGCGCCGCCGCCAGCGGCTCCCCGCACCTGGTGCAACCGTCTCCCGCCGCCGCCAGCCGGATATCCGCCACCGTGTCCAGCGGAAAATCGCGGCCCGGATTGACATTGACGTAGTGCGCGTCGGCTGCGTTTGCCCCCGACACGGCGTTGGCCAGCGCCGCCACCTCCCGGTCGACCACCAGGGGCAACGACAGGCCTACGGGCCCGGCGAAGCCCACCGGGGCGCCGGTAGCCTCTTCGACGGTAGCCCCCTGGGCAAGCTCGAGACGGAGCGTGCCAACCACCTGCTGCAGCTTTATCTCGTTGACCTCCCGGTCGCCCCGGACCAGGGCGGCCACCAGGCCTCTGTCGGTCTCGTAGAGCAGGGTCTTAATAATCTTCTGCGGCGGTACACCGAGGAAGGACGTTACTTCCTCCACCGTCCGCATTCCCGGTGTCGCGACGAACTCGAGTCCTTTCGGCTCTTCGCCGGTGGGTGCCCCCGGCGAGCGGCTCTCCGCCTTCTCTGCGTTGGCCGCGTA
>DMDP01000003.1 GCA_003445475.1 Peptococcaceae bacterium
CGAGTTTACAGGGGGACTGGAGTCCAGCCGTGTCCTCTCCCGATCAAAATGATCCTCAGGCCCCCCCCCCCCGGCGGGGGCGGCGGGGGGTGGAAGGAACCCTACCGCCACTACCAGGACTACCTGTACAACTCCACCCAGGTGCACGGCCACTACCTTCAGGTGGGCGTGGAGACCGGCATTGTGGGCCTTCTGGTGCTGGTTGCCATCTGGGCGGTTTTCCTGTGGACCGCCCACCGTTTGTACCACGGGAGCGCCGCCGGGTCCGTGCGGCGCCTCCTGGTGTGGGGGATCACGATGGCCGCCGTGGCCATCGGCGCGCACGCGGCGGTGGACTTCGACCTCTCCCTTTCCGCCCTGGCCCTGGTGCTCTTCGCGCTGTTCGGGATCTCCGTGGGGCTCGCCCGCCCGGCGCCCGACCCGGTGGAAGTGAAGCGCCGGCGCCGCGCCCAGAAGTCGTACGCGCCGCCCTCGGGCGGCCGCCTGGGGGCCGTGTCCGTGGCCAGCGCCGCCGTGCTGGCGTTCGCCGTATCCCTGGCGCTGGCCGGGAATTTCGCGGGGCGTGCGGCGGTGGCCTTCAACACCGGCGACTACACGCAGGGCGTGGCGCTCCTGGAGCGCGCCCGGGCGTATAACCCCTTCAGTCCCGACTACCCGGCGGCCCTGGCCCGGGCCTACCGGGCGCGCGGCGAGTATGACAAAGCCCTGCAGGCGGCGCTGGACGCCCGCGCCCGCAGCGAATTCGACGCCGCCCGCTGTGCCGACTTAGCCGGCATCGCCCACGCCGCCGGGAAGTACGCCGAGGCCGAAAAGTGGGCAGAAAAGGCCGTTTCCCTGGCTCCCTTCCAGGTGCGCTGGTACGAACTCCTGGCGCGCACCGAATTCATGAACGGGTACGCGGAGCTAACGAACAACAACAACGACGCCGCCCGCGCCTACTTCGAAAAGGCGGTGCAGGTCCCGCAGCGCATCGAGGCGCAGATGGCGAAGTTAACGCCGGAACTTAAAGAACTCTGGACGAGGGCGCCCCTCATGACCGCCACCCCGGAGATCAGGCTCGCCGCCGGCGCCGCCCAGTACTTCCTGGGCCGGTTCGACGAGGCGGCGCAAAACCTGGCCGCCGTGCAGAAGAAAGCAAAGGATAACGCGAGCAAAGGCGAGGCGATGGTCTGGCTGGCCCTGGTGAAGGAGAAACAGGGGCGGGCGGAAGAGGCTAAGAAACTGCTTGAAGAAGCCGAAAAGCTCAACGAGGACTTTGCGGCGGCCTACGAGCAGTTGAAGGCGCAGCCGGTGTTGTCGTAAAGAAGAAAAAGTAGCGGGCACCCGTGAGGGTGCCCGTTGCGCTTCCTTAGACGTTGAACATCCGCTCGAGCTCGTCGAGCGCGTTCCTCACCATCGTCCGCCACTTGTCCGTCACGTCCACCATGTAGTGCGTGATGTCCATGGTCACGTCCTTCATCAGCTTGTGCGCCCGGATATTCCTGGCCTCCATAAGCTGCTCGCAGCGGCTCACCACGTGCTCTACGTCGGTGTCCACGACCTCCAGGCCCTCGCCGCCGAAAATCTCTTCCACGGCCTGCCGTATGCGGTTAATCAGGGCCTGCAGCTTGGGATGGGTGTTCCAGGGGTCGACCACCGGCTCGTCCGCAAGCGTGGTAGACCGCACCTCGTGCTCGCCCAGCCGGGTGAGCAGGGCGTCGAGCAGGCCCACCCGGTACTCGATCTCCACGCTCTTCTGGCGGTCCTGCCGGGCGGCGGCCAGGCTTTCCTCCCAAACGCGCCGGGCCTCGTCTTCGGCCACGCCTTCCTTCCCCGCTAGTTCGAACACCGCCTCCTCGAACTCCGGCAACCGGCGCGCCGCCCGCCGCTTGTTAATTATCTCCTGCCCGGCATACCTGTACGCGTAAATCTGCACCTTCCTGGCGAAAGATTCTGGCACGCTCATCTTTCATCCTCCTGCGTGTGGTTTTTGAAATGGTTCCGCCTCATCCATGACTCCTCAGCATTTTAAAACGCTTCACCTACCATTTATATCCCCAGCTTTCTGAAAAGGGCTGCGGCCCGGCGGCGGTAAGCGCGCTGCCCGGTCTTTGTCCACAACGAGCCTGCCGTACTTGCGCACCTGGTGTTGCTCTCCCCGTTTTTCTCTCCGCATTGTACCATTTTTCCGGGGAGGGAACAATAACGCCGCGTGTCGCCCCCGGAAAAAATGCCCTGAAAATGCTTGTGGCGCAGGCCAGGCCGCTTTACGCGAACAGGCATGCCGACGGGGCCGCCAGGAAGACGATCTTGCAAAAAACCAAGGGTGCCTGGGCCGACAACCCTCTAATCGACCGGGCGCTGGCCGAGTTGAACCGGGGTTGGAATGAATGGGCAGAGAAATCGTAGTGGACACCTCAATTATCATTCCCCATTTCCGGGCGAAAGGAAGAGGGAAGACCGTTTTCGAGCAGGTTTTTGAGCGTTACGACAGGGTTTACATCACGGCGATCACGGCGTGGGAAATCGAGTACGGTGCCCTCCGGGCCGGACGCCCCTCGGACCTGGAAGATATCCTGACAATTGTGGAAGTATTGCCGTTTGGCCTCGGGGAAGCACGGGCCGCAGCGAAGATATACAGGGAACTGAAAGCCCGCAACCGGGAAATAGGTATCCGGGACACCTTCATCGCCGGAACCTGCGTACAGAATAACCTCCCTCTGCTAACCACAAACCTGGAGCATTTCAGGCGCATCGACGGGCTCGAGGTCCTGGGGGCCTGAGAAAACCGGTGCGGCGCCTGCGGCAACCGGGAGCAGGCGCTAGAGGTGCCCGCGGGCAACTAACGGTGTGGCTTACGATGCAGTCGCAGCCGGGGGAGACGGAGTATCAACGGCACGGGCCGGCCAGGTCAAAATTGCCCCGCCGGGGGAACAATGGTACAATAAAAAGGTACCGGGAAGTCCTGGCATTGTGTCCGGGGGGAACAGAGAGAGCAGCGAGAGAGAGGTTAAAGCGGATGGGTGCAACCCCGGAAGAAGTGGCCCGCGCGCGCCGCTTTCTCCTGGAAAGGGAACAAAAACGTCAGAAAGCCCGCGAACGGGCAAGACGGCGGGTTCTTGTCCAACTGAAGGAGATATTGGCAGAAGTAGCGCCGCGCTTTCCCGTGGAGAGGGTCTATCTTTACGGTTCCCTGCTGACCGGCCGGTGGCGGCCCGACTCCGACCTCGACCTGGCGGTGGAAGGGGACCTTTCTTACGGCGACTTGCTGACCTTCTGGGCGGAACTGGATCGTCGGACGGAGCAGGATATTGATTTAAGAGAAATCTCGAAGTTGCCCTTCGCAGAAAAAATACGGGCCAAGGGGCTGGTAGTGTATGAAAGAAAGAATCCTGGTTCTCCTGGGTGAAATGGAAAGTGTGGCGCAGCGGCAGGCCCGGCTGTACGAGAGGCTCGGTCAGAGCTGGGAGCGCTAGCCTTTCGGCACTTCTTCCGGCATGCCTACGATACGGACCTGGAACCGGAAAAGGTGGAGCTGGTGGTTAAAAAAGCCCTCAGGCTGAAAGATCTGTGGGCCGGCGACTGTCGCGCTTTCAAGGAGTTTTTGCGGGCCCTGGTTTAACCGCGCATTTCCCCATAAGTATCCAGATAGGGGGTGAAGTCGACGAAGGTGACACTTGCAGAGGCCGCCGCTGCCGGCGGAAAAACATACACCTACGCAGACTACTGCAAGCTCCCCGAGGGAACACCTTACCAGCTCATTGGAGGTGAACTCGTCCTGACGCCCGCGCCGTCCACGTACCACCAGATTATTTCCATGAAACTGGAGTTTCAAATGGTGGCCTTTGTGACCCGGCAAAACCTGGGGATTGTGCTCCACGCCCCTGTAAACGTATATCTCGGCGAAACCGAAACCTATCAGCCGGACATCATCTTTATCGCCAGGGAGAGAATGAAGATCATCGAACCGCAGCGGATAAACGGCGCTCCCGACCTGGTGGTGGAAATCCTCTCTCCTGCCACTGCCTACTACGACCTGCGGAAAAAGTTCAAGGTCTACGAGCGGTGCGGCGTCAGGGAGTACTGGATCGTGGACCCGGAAGAAAAATCGGTTCAGGTTTTCGTGCCCAGAGATGGCAAGTTCGTCCTTGACCAGGAAGCGGAGGGAACAGGCGAAGTCTCCTCCCGCGTCCTTCCCGGGTTTACCGTTCGTTTGGAAAGCATCTTCGAAGGTTAAAACTCACACCAGCCGTGTAGAACGGGTAGCCCTGTGGTAAAATATAGGCGAAAAGTGCCCACTGGCCGGACGGTGAAAAAGAATGACTCCGGAAGAAGCGCGAATTCTAGGCCGTCGTTCGGGGCGGCCCGAGAGGTGAAAGCCTTGTCTTTAGGACAGCTCCGCGCAGAACAACTTGCCAGAGTGCGGGAAATCGTGCTTGACGGTCTGCGCCGCCACCAGGCGCGGGTATACCTTTTCAGCACTATTCCCTACAAAGTAGACCTGGTGGACCTTTCCCGGACCGATCCGGCCTTTCGGAAACGGGTTCAACAAGAGGGATTACTGTGGAACGGATAAGGGAAAAACTGGCCTCAGCCTGGCGGGCCTTGGGTACGCTGACCGAAGTCCTAAACGAAGTCTCACGGCCCACACCTATAACGAAGCCTTGGCACAAGCGATTTACGCCCGCCTTCCCGAGTATGCCCGGCTAATCCGCCTCTGGCTCAAAGCCGTGGAGAAGATAACCTAGCCGAGACCCGACGCCTGGGCGCTCCGAATGATCATCGCGTCCCAAAATGAAATCCTGTGCCGCTGCTGAACCTCTACTGCCGCCAACAGATCGCTGACAACAGGCACGTGGACGCGCCAGAAAGACCGTGCGCGTAGATTAGAGCGTAACATTCTGGTACTCCGCCGTAACCTCGCTCCCACGTGATTAAGTGGAACATATATAAACACGTGGAGAATAAGCCCGGTACCGGAAAACGTGCCGATAGGGAGAATAAACTTAAGAAGAAGCGCTGTCCAAGAGGGAAATCTCCTCGTGAGCGATGGCAGCAGCTGCATAATGCAGAGCCGCCCTGATATCTTCTTCTGTTAAGAAGGGATATTCTGCCATAAGTTCCTTGTTGGTATAACCTTGAGCCAACTTTTCCAAAAGAATTTCCACCGGGAGACGTGTTCCTTTTATCACCGGCTTTCCCAACATTATCTTAGGATTAATTTCGATCCTTTCCAACAATTTTTCCACCTAAAACCACCCCTTAATAGGCGCGAACCGACACTTCTTCGCTGTAACAACGACGAAATGACCCCTCACTTTTCCTCCATATGCCTTCAGCAGTTTCTTGACAGCCTCAGCCTTCTGAGCTCCAGTAGCCCCCTTCATCCGCAACAGGACGACCCCCACTGACAGCAACTTTTGCCGGAAGACCAGTTCTCCAAAGTCTTTTGACAAGGATCCGCCCCTCCTTTTCCGCAAGCTCAAGCAGGCTGGCGTCATCCAAAGGAAGAGGAGATCCGGGTACCCAGACGATGTCATAACCAAGCGCAGCTATTACCCCAACAACGTCGCGCTCTACGTTGGCATCGGCTAAAAACTTTAACTGTGACCCCTGGATTATCTTCACCGCCTACAGAAACTTCCCCGCACTCACCGCGTCGGCAGAGCGTAGAAACACCCCCTAGGTTACATTTTACAGTTTCGGCGATAGAGCGTCAATTGATAAGATCGCCCCAGGAAAGAGCTATCCTGCGTCCATCGCGGGCTCCGGATAAACTATTGGCTATCCGGAACCCTTGTTACCTAACCCCCCCGCCCCGCAAGGATTCCCCGCCCGCACCTCATCATAAGCCTGACCGGGGTTCAGGTCCTACGATCAGCTGGCCGAGACCTTCGCACCTGGACGCTCCGGATGATCATCGCGTCCCAAACCGAGATCCTGTTCCGCTGCTGAATCTCCATCGCCGCCGTTGCCTATCTCCCGGCAAAGTGATACAATAAAGCCGCTAAAAGCCGTCCGGAAGACCCGCGAATGCGGAGTTGATCCCCTGAATGGAAGCGGAAAAGATTCTCGCAACAATCAAAGAACACCTCCTGGCGCAGCCGGACATCGCCGCCGCCTACGTCTTCGGCTCGGCAGCGCAAAACCGCCTGCGTCCGGCCAGCGATATCGACATCGCGGTGCTTTTTTCTTCCGGCACAGCCGCTAAAACCGCCCGGTTCGAGCGCCGGCTGGAGCTTGCCGTAGCCCTCGAAGAACTCCTGAAACGACCAGTCGAAGTAATTGACCTGGAGGCAGTACCGCCTTTCCTCCAGTACCAGATCCGCAAACACGGCAAATTAATCGTAGACAAGGACCCGCAGCGGCGCAAAGCCTGTGAGGTGGCCTCCCGCCGGCTCTATCTCGATATGCTTCCCTGCCTCCGGTACCGCAGAGAAAGAGCCCTCGAAAGGTTGGGTTAGCGGGGGTGGTGGACAGCCCTCCAGCATTCCGGCCGGGCAGGAATTTCTCCCTTGCGAGCGAAGTAACCCGGCCCGCCCATGGCTGTTCAGACTAACCACCGGCTAAGGGCCACCCAGGGAGCAGGTGAAGGCACTCTACGCGGGCAATACGCCGTCTGTTACCATGCGCTTACAAGCGTATTGATATTTAAATACGCAAATGCTACAATACGGCAGGAGGTGGCTTTATGCGCACAACCGTTGAACTTTCGAATGAAAAAAGGGCCAAGCTCCTGGCCATTGCGGCGCGCCGGGGGTTACGCGGTTACTCCCGGCTGATCGACGAGGCGCTGGACCTTTATCTCGCCCGCGAAGAAGAAAAGAGGGCTGGGGAACTGAAAGAGCTGCTTTCACTGGCCGGCACACTCACCGATGCCGAGGCAGCGGAAATGGAAAAACGAATTGGAGAAGCGTGGCGTAAGTGGCGGTTGTAGTAGATACCTGCGTGGTCATTGGATTTCTGCGGGGGGCCGAGCCAGCCAAAGGGTGTTTTACGAAGATCCTAC
This sequence comes from Peptococcaceae bacterium, assembly GCA_003445475.1. Lineage (GTDB taxonomy): Bacteria > Bacillota > Desulfotomaculia > Desulfotomaculales > UBA12532 > UBA12532. The sequence goes on from DMDP01000003.1 coordinate 6,989, forward strand.
AGGACGGTGAAGGGCTCCTGACCGCGGTTACCGTTTTTGAACTCCTTGTCGGTTTGGAGCGCAACAGTAAACGGAGGAAAGCCGTTGCACGGCTTATTGACTTTTTAAAGATCCTGCCTTTCAACAAGGAAGCCGCCGGCATCGCCGCCGACCTCGAAAAAGAACTCCGCCAAAAGGGTGCGGTCATCGGCACGCGCGACGTCTTTATCGCCGGCATCTGCCTGACGCATAAACTGCCCCTGGTCACGGACAACGTGCGGCACTTTGCGCGCGTTCCCGGCCTCAAGGTTCTATCCCCCTCCTCTGCCATGTAGCCTCCTGCGTGCTATAATGTGGCTACCGGAGGTGATTCCATGGAGGCGGGTATCAGGGAAGTCAAGAACCGCTTCAGCGAATACCTGAGGCGGGTTAAGCAGGGCGAAATAGTTGTCATCACCGAGCGTAACGTCCCC
>DMDP01000156.1:0-756 GCA_003445475.1 Peptococcaceae bacterium
CCGGTAACCCTTCTGCCCGCCGGGCAGGCATCGCCGGCAAGCGGACGCGGCCCCGCGCCCGCGGTGCCGGCGGCTGCGAAAGAAACTGCCAGGTCAACGCGGGGAAAATCTGTGAGTGAACGCGACCCCGCGCCGGCGGTGCCGGTGGCGGGGGGCGGGAACGGCGGCGCGCTGGTGGGCATTTACCATACCCATACCGGTGAAACCTACGCCCTATCGGACGGTGTAGCACGGTTGGACGGCAGGGCGGGGGGGATAGTGACGGTGGGACGCTCCCTGGCGCGCGCCCTTGTGACCGGGGGCATCGGGGTGGTGTACAGCGAAAAAATCCACGATGTACCTTACGCCAGGTCTTACCTGGCTTCGCGGGCTACGGCGGAAGCCATGCTCCGGTCCAACCCGGGCCTGGTGGCCCTGCTGGACGTCCACCGGGACGCCGCCAAGACGAGGGCGCAGAGCGTCGTACGCATCGGCGGGGAGAACGTGGCGACCGTCCTCCTGGTGGTCGGCTCCGACGCGCGCGAGCCGTTTCCCACCTGGCGCCAGAACCACGCCTTTGCCGAGCACCTGGCGGCGGCCCTGAACGAACGCTACCCCGGTTTGTGTCAGGGAGTCAGGGTTAAAAGCGGCCGGTACAACCAGTTTCTGCACCCGCATGCGCTCCTGGTGGAAATCGGGAGCGTAGAAAACTACACCGAAGAGGCCGTCCGGGCCGCCGAGCTGTTCGCCGAAGTGCTGGCTCAGGTTATCGGCGGG
>DMDP01000156.1:968-4039 GCA_003445475.1 Peptococcaceae bacterium
GTGCTGGCTCAGGTTATCGGCGGGACGAACGGGGAAGCAGGGGGAGAGGAGGTGTCGAGCAGCAGGGAGGAAGTCTAACGTACTGTGCGCGTATGGTACCTGGTCTGCATCGCCGCGGCCGCCGCGGCGGTCCTGTATCACGCCTCACTCTGCCTAGAGTTCTTTAACCGGTTTGTGGCCCCGCCGGAACCGGTGCGCCTCGTTGAGGTCCGGCGTTTGAACCCGGAACACATCGCGGTGGATTTCCTCGGCCTGCGCGTGGTGCTTGCGGTTCCGGACCCGGCTTTTCCCGTCTGGCGCCCGGTAAAAGAGGGCGCGTTTCCTCTTTATATTATTGTGTTATAATGTTGCCGGGTGTTGTCCGGTGAAAGAACTGATTCGCAACTTCTGCATCATCGCCCATATTGACCACGGCAAGTCCACACTGGCCGACCGGCTGCTGGAATATACGGGGGCACTGTCTGCGCGCGAGATGACCGATCAGGTTCTGGACCGGATGGACATCGAGCGCGAGCGGGGCATCACCATCAAGGCGCAGGCGGTGCGGCTTACCTACCGGGCAGCCAACGGGAAGGAATACCGCCTCAACCTGATCGATACCCCGGGCCACGTGGACTTCACCTACGAGGTTTCCCGGAGCCTGGCGGCTTGCGAAGGGGCGCTCCTGGTGATCGACGCCACCCAGGGGATCGAGGCCCAGACGCTGGCCAACGTGTATCTTGCCCTGGAACACGACCTGGTCCTGATTCCGGTGATCAACAAGATTGATCTGCCCGGGGCCGAGCCGGAGCGCGTGAAGCGGGAGGTCGAGGAAGTCCTCGGCCTGGACGCATCGGGGGTCATCCTGGCGTCGGCCAAGGAGGGTATCGGTGTCCCCGAGATCCTGGAACGGATAGTCGGCGACATTCCGCCGCCCAAAGGGGATCCTGGAGCCCCGCTCCGGGCGCTCATCTTCGATTCGCATTACGACCCCTACAAAGGGGTCATCGCTTATATCAGGGTTGTTGACGGGGAAATCCGGCCGGGCATGACGATAAGGCTCATGGCTTCCGGCCGGGAGTTTGAGGTGGCGGAAGTCGGTTATTTCCGCCCCGATCTTGCCGGGTGCGACGTCCTGCTCACCGGCGACGTCGGGTTTATCGCGGCGGGCATCAAGAATGTGCGCGACTGCCGCGTCGGCGACACCATTACCGACGCGGCCCGGCCGGCGGTCGTTCCCCTGCCGGGATACCGCCGTGTTAAACCGATGGTTTACTGCGGGCTTTACCCGGTCGACTCAGACGACTACGGGCGGTTGCGGGACGCCCTGGAAAAGCTGGCGCTTAACGACGCCTCCCTGGCCTTCGAGCCGGAGACGTCGGCGGCCCTCGGTTTCGGCTTCCGGTGCGGTTTTCTGGGGCTTTTGCACATGGAGATTATCCAGGAAAGGCTCGAACGGGAGTACGGCCTGGAGCTGGTGGCCACCGCCCCCAACGTGGTCTACCGGGTCACCAGAACGAACGGCGAAGTGCTCGAGGTTGACAACCCGGCCAAGCTCCCCCCCGACGGGGAAGTAGCCCGCATGGAGGAGCCATACGTGGTGGCGACGGTGGTCCTGCCCGCGGACTACATCGGCGTGGTAATGGAACTGTGCCGGGAGCGGCGCGGCACCTTCAAGAACATGGAGTATCTCAGCCCGCAGCGGGTGGTCCTTACATATGAATTGCCGCTGGCCGAGATTATTTACGACTTTTTCGACCGCCTCAAGTCCGGTACCCGCGGCTATGCCTCGCTCGATTACGAACTCGCCGGGTACCGCGAGGCGGACCTGGTACGCGTGGATATCAGGGTGGCAGGCGAGACCCTTGACGCGCTTTCCACCATCGTGCACCGCACCCGCGCCTACCACCGGGGACGGGCGCTGGTGGAAAAGCTCAAGGAGCTTATACCCCGGCATCTCTTTGAAATTCCCGTCCAGGCGGCGGTGGGTTCACGGGTAATCGCCCGCGAGACCATAAGGCCCCTGCGGAAGAACGTGCTCGCCAAGTGCTACGGCGGCGACGTCACCCGCAAGAAGAAGCTGCTGGAGAAACAGAAAGAGGGCAAGAAGCGCATGAAGCAGGTAGGCCAGGTCGAGATCCCGCAGGAGGCTTTTATGGCCGTCCTGCGCACGGAGCACAAGAAGTAAGGGGCGAGCAGCAACGGTAGGACTTTACCTGCACGTTCCCTTTTGCGCCCGCAAGTGCCGGTACTGCGACTTCGTCTCCTACCCTTACGGCGAGGCGGACGCCGACATATATATGCAAGCGCTGCCGGAGGAGGCGCGCCTGCGCGCCGCCGCGCTGCCGCCCGCTAAAAGAGGTGCGGCCACCGTGTTCGTGGGGGGAGGCACCCCCAGCGTACTCCCGGCTGCCGGTCTGGCGACCCTGCTCAAACAGGTGCGGGCGCATTTCCCTTGGCCGGACGGCGCGGAGGTTACCGTGGAGGCCAACCCGGGCACGGTGACGCGGGAGGGGCTTAACGTCTTGCGCCGGGCCGGCGTCAACCGCATCAGCCTGGGGATGCAGGCGTCGCAGGAAAGGCTTCTTGCGCTTCTGGGGCGCATCCACACCTTCGCCGACGTGGTGGCCTCGGTGCGGCTGGCCAGAGAAGCGGGCTTTGCCAACCTGAACCTCGACCTCATCTACGGGCTGCCGGAGCAGGCTTTGGCGGACTGGCGGGAAACCCTGGAGGCGGCGGTGGCGCTGGAACCGGAGCACATCGCCGCCTACGGCCTGGAACTGGCGCCGCACACGCCCCTGGCGGCCATGGTAAACGAAGGAAGGGTCTCGCCGTGCCCCGAGGAGCTTGACCGCGAGATGTACGACCTGGCGCGGGATTTCTTGCCGCGCCACGGATACATTCAGTACGAGATCTCGAACTTCGCCCGTCCGGGGTACGCCTGCCGGCATAACCTGATTTACTGGCGGAACGAAGATTACGTAGGCCTGGGCCCCGGGGCGCACTCGCACCTCGGCGGCGTGCGGCAGGCCAACGAGAAGGGGTTGCAGGACTGGGCGGCGCGCATTCAGGCGGGGGGACCCCCCGGGGCG
>DMDP01000189.1 GCA_003445475.1 Peptococcaceae bacterium
GAGCGTTACTGGTTCGACACTTTGCACTCTCTCAAGCGCGCCTTCCAGGTCCTGCACTCCCTCTGGACGAAAGGTGAGCTCAAACCGGACAGAACGGCCTTCACTTTCGGCGGGCTAAGGCTGGAGATCTCCGACCGCAGCCTGGAGCGGCAGATGCGCGCGGCAGGGGGAGAAGATATGCCCGGCGTGGCCATCCGCCCGGAGGGCATCAGCTTAAGACATTCCGGGGCGGGCTACGAGTTGCGGGGCCGGCTCGTGTGCGCGGGCGAAGGCGCGACGGTGCGGTTTGTGCCCCAGGCCCTGCTCCTCGACGGCACACCGGTACAGCCCGATGTACTGGCCTACGTTGCGGGCACACCTCTCTTTACGCTGCGCCTGGCCCAAACCGGCAACGCCGCCGTCCGGGAAATCCGGCACGAGACCGGGAAGCTGGTTCTGCTCTTGAAATGGCCCTAAAAGACCGATGCGACAACGGTTTATACCCTTAACGCCGGCGCTCTTACGGTACGCTCCCGGGACGCGCGGGGCGTGGGGGAGGAGGCGCCGGGGAGCCGGCGAATATAGACAGGAAATGCCGTGAGGGGGTTGCGGTCGGTTGAGAGAGATAACGGCGGACGAAGCAAGGGCGGTGTGCCGCGGCGACGATCTCGGGTGCGTGCACACCAACGACCTGGCGCCGCTCGAAACCATTATCGGCCAGGACAGGGCCGTTAAGGCGCTGGAGTTCGGCCTTGATATCCAGGCGGAGGGGTTCAACATCTTCGTCGCCGGGCTGCCGGGTACGGGCAAGCACACCGCGGTCAAGGGTTTCCTGGAAGAGGTGGCACGGGGCAAGCCCGTCCCGCCCGACTGGTGTTACGTGCACAACTTCCGTGATCCCTACCGCCCGCGGGCGCTGAAGCTGCCGGCAGGCATGGGTGCCGAACTGGCGCGCGACATGCAGGACCTTGTTAAAACGGCGCGGCGGGAAATCCCGCGCGCCTTCGCCAGCGAAGAGTACGCGCGGAAAAGGGAAGAGCTGATGGCGGCCTTCGACACCAGGAAGAACGAACTTCTCGGGCGGTTGCACACGCAGGCGCGGGCGGCCGGTTTTGTTATTCAGGGGGCGCCCGGGGGTATCTTCATTATCCCCGTCATCGGGGACAAACCGGTTAAAGACGAAGATTTTGCCAAGCTGCCGCCCGAGGAGCGGACGGCCATTCTCCGGCGGCGGGAGGCGCTGGAGGAGGAGGTGGCCAGGACCTTCCGTGAATTGCACAACCTCGAACAGGAGGCGGCCGGTGTCCTGCGGCGCCTGGAGAGCGAAATAGCCGCCTTCGCCGTGGGCCACCTTTTTGTGCACCTCATGGAAAAGTACGGGTCGCTACCGGAAGTGCGCTCGTATCTGGAAGCGGTGCAACAGGATATGCTGCAGAACATCAACCTTTTCCGGGGCGAAGGACGGGGAGGCGAAGGCACCGCCATGCCTCCCTGGGTGCGCGAGACCCCGTTCCGTAAGTACGAAGTTAACGTCCTGGTGGACAACAGCGAGTTGCAAGGGGCGCCGGTTATTGCCGAGCTCAACCCAACATACGGCGACCTTTTCGGCAAGATAGAAAAGGAAGCACAGTTCGGCACCCTGGTGACCGATTTTAGCATGATCCGCAGCGGTTCGCTCCACCGGGCCAACGGCGGGTACATCGTTATCCCCGTTGAAGACCTGCTCGTGAACCTCTTTGCCTGGGACGGGCTGAAACGCGCCCTGCGCGACAAAGAGATAACCATCGAGGAGCCCGGCGAGAGGCTGGGCATAACGGCGAGCAAAAGCCTGCGCCCGGAGCCCATCCCCCTCCAGGTGAAGGTCATCCTGTTGGGGGAGCCCCTCTACTACTACTACCTGTACCTGTTCGATCCCGACTTCCGCGAGCTTTTCAAGGTGAAGGCCGAATTCGGCACCCGCATGGACCGCTCGCCCGAAAACCTGCGCAAGTACGCGGCCTTCTTTACGACCCTCTGCCAGAAAGAAAACCTGTTGCATCTCGACGCCTCGGCGGTCGCCAAGCTGGTGGAGTACGGCTCGCGCCTGGCCGAGGACCAGAAAAAACTGTCCACGCGGTTTGCAGAGATTGCGGACGTCGTGCGGGAGGCGTGCCACTACGCCCGGCAGGAAGGCGCGGATTACACCACGGCGGAGCACGTCAAGCGGGCCATCGAGGCCAGGTTCTACCGCTCGAACCTCATCCAGGAGCGGATTCAGGAGATGTTCGCCCGCGAAATGCTGCTGCTGGACGTCACGGGGGCCAAGGTGGGCCAGGTTAACGGGCTGTCGGTTCTGAGCCTGGGCGATCTGGACTTCGGCAAGCCGTCGCGCATCACCGCCAGCGTGGCCGCGGGGAAGGACGGTGTGCTCGACATCGAGCGGGAGGCGCGCCTCGGCGGCCGCATCCACACCAAGGGGGTGCTCATCTTGAGCGGCTACGTCGCCGAAAAATACGCCCGCGACATGCCGTTGAGCCTCTCGGCGCGCCTGGTTTTCGAACAGAGCTACGAGGGCGTGGAGGGCGACAGCGCTTCCTGCGCCGAACTCTTCGCGCTGCTTTCGGCGCTGGCCGGTGTCCCCGTCAAGCAGAACCTGGCCGTGACCGGTTCGGTAAACCAGAAAGGGGAAGTCCAGCCGGTCGGGGGCATCAACGAGAAGATCGAAGGATTTTTCGACGTCTGTCGGCTGAAAGGGTTGACGGGCGACCAGGGCGTGGTAATCCCGGCCGCCAACGCGGAAAACCTCATGCTCCGCGAGGACGTGGTCCAGGCCATCCGGGACGGGATGTTTCACGTCTACCTGATAAATGACGTCGACGAGGGCATCGAGTTGCTCACGGGCATGCCGGCGGGCGAGCGGGGACCGGACGGGTCTTTCCCGGAAGGTACGTTCAACGCCAGGGTGGTCGCGCGCCTGGTCGAGTTGGGCGAAAAGCTGCGCGAGGCGGCGGCCGAACACGAAGAGGCTCCGCCCTCCGGGGCCGAACAGGGCGAGGACGACAACGGCGCGGCGGACGAAACATAGCCGGGCTTGGGCATCAGCTGCGCCGGCAAGCGTCGCCGGGGATTTCATGCGGCGCCGCCAGCATTTTTTGCAAGATCGCCACGTCGTGCCACGCGCCGAACTTGTACCCGACCTGGCGCAGCAGGCCGACCTGGACGAAACCGCAGTTCGCGTGCAGGCGTATACTCGGCGCATTGGCATGCGTGATGAGAGCGATAAGGGTATGAAAGCCCCGGGTGCGCGCCGCCTCCACCAGGGCTGCGAGGAGGCGCATACCGATGCCCCGCCGCCGGTACTCAGGGTGGACGTAGACGGAGTCTTCGGCGGTGTAGCGGTAGGCCGGTTTGGGGTTGTATGGGCTCAGGGCGCCCCACCCGACGACCGTTCCGCCTTGCTCGGCCACGATCACCGGGAACTCGGGCTCGTGGCGGGCGAACCATTCCTCGCGCGCCTGCAACGTCCACGGCTCGAGGTCGAACGTGGCGGTGGTATTGAGCACCGCCCAGTTGTAGATGTCGTTAACGGCCTGCAGGTCGCCCCAGGTGGCCGGGCGCAGCAAAACAGACACGGGTCACCTTTCCCTTCCTTTTTTGTAAACCTCTGCAAAACGGACAACCCCCGTCGGGTGCAATTTGAAGTTGTAGAGTTCCGGGCGGTAGGCCACCATGGCGGTGGCGTGGGTCAGATACACCCACGGGGCTTCCTCAAGGACGACCTTCTGCACGTCGTGGTAGATCCGCGCACGGGCGGCGGGATCCATTGTCCGGCGGCCTGCGGCCAGGAGGTAGTCGATACGGGAATTGCTGTACCTGGCCGTGTTCAGGCTGCTTGCAATTTCGCCGCCGTCGAACAGCGACAGGAAGTTGTCGGGGTCGCCGTTGTCGCCGACCCAACCGTACACGAAGCAATCGCCGTCTTCGGCCCTGAACAGGGCGTCCTTGTACTCCTGCCACGCATAGGTCCTGATCTCGCACTCAATACCCACCTTGGCAAGATCGGCCTGGATGGCCCTGGCCAGCTTCTCGCCGCCGACGGGGTTGTAGGGCCGCGGGTTGACGTACGCGAGGAGCGTGATCTTTAAGGGGTTCTCCCTGGTGTAGCCGCATTCCTGCAGCAGTGCCCTGGCCTTTTCGGGGTTGTAAGGCAGGGGCTTCAGCTTTGGGTCGTAGCCGGGCACGAACGGCGGCAGGGGGCCGTTGGCGGCCCTGGCACTACCCCGGTACAGGCGGGGGGCCAGGCGCTGCC
>DMDP01000162.1 GCA_003445475.1 Peptococcaceae bacterium
CCGGTCATGGCGGTGGTGCGGTTGTCCAGCACCACCACCACGATGTCCGCCCGGTTGTAGACGGCGTCGATCAGGCCCGGGATGCCGTTATGGAAAAAGGTCGAGTCGCCCAGGAAGGCGACGCACTTGCGCCTGGGCTCCGCCCGCGAAAGCCCCGCCGCCATGCCGATGCTGGCCCCCATGCAGAGGCAGGTATGCACCGTGCCCAGCGGCGGCGCGATGCCCAGCGTGTAGCAACCGATGTCGCCGGTGAAGACGGCGTTTGTGCCGCGCGCCGCTTCCTTAAAGATGTAAAACGATGCCCGGTGCGGGCAGCCGGCGCACAGGATCGGGCCCCGCTGCGGGAGCGGCGGCAGCGCGGGATCCTCCGGGCGCGCGTACCGGACGCCGAGAAACTGCGCCACCGCCGGCGTCACCCGGTCCACGTCCAGTTCCCCTTCGCGGGGGACCACCCCGTCGCGCTTGCCGGATACGGGCAGGTACAGGTTGTGCCGGTATGCCGCCGCCACCACCTGCTCCTCGACCACCGGTTCCAGCTCCTCAACCACCAGCACGCGCTCAACCCGGTGCAGGAAATCAACCACCAGGCGCTCCGGCAGGGGGTACGGCGTCCCGACTTTCAAGACCGACGCTTCCGCTCCCAGGCGCCCAAGGGCCTCGCAGACGTAGTTGGAGCTCACGCCGCACGCTATGATTCCCAACTTGTTAACCAGTTGCAGACTATTGAAAGGTGAAGAAGCCAAAAGCTCCTGCGCCTTCTCCTGCTGCGCGTTCAGCCAGGGGTGCCTTTTCGCCGCCAGGGACGGCAGGCATACCCAGCGCGGGTCCTTCCGAAACCCCGGTACCGGCCGGGGGTTGTACTCCTCGCCGACTTCCACTTCCTGGCACACGTGGGAAACGCGGGTGGTAGGGCGGAGGATCACCGGCAGGCCGAGTTTCTCCGAGAGATCAAAGGCGAAAACGGTCATTTCCTTGGCCTCGCGGGGTGTGGCGGGGTCGAGCACCGGCACCTTGGCGAAGCGGCCGAAAAGTCGCGTGTCCTGTTCGTTCTGGGAACTGTGGGGGCCGGGGTCGTCGGCCACCACCAGAACGAGCCCGCCCTCCACGCCGAGGTACGCCAGGGTCATGAGGGCGTCGGCCGCGACGTTCAGGCCCACCTGCTTCATGGTAACGATGGCCCGCGCGCCGGCCAGCGCCGCACCCGCGGCCACCTCCAGGGCCACTTTCTCGTTGGTCGCCCATTCGGCATAAAACCCCTTCTCCCGCGCCAGCACCGCCAGGGTGCCCAACACCTCGGAAGAAGGGGTACCCGGATAACCCGTGGCCACGTGGATACCGGCCTCCACCGCTCCGTAAGCGATGGCCTCGTTCCCCATCAGGACTTTTAGCGCCAAAGCTGTACTACCCCCGCTTCGTACCTATGTTCCGTATCCTGCTGCGCGTGCCGCAAGCAGAGCGCCCGTAACCAGGACCAGGCCGGCAATGAGAAACCGGTCTCGGTTCGTAAGCGGGCGGTCCGTCGCCACCCCGCCACCCTGCCCGTAGCCGCGCATTTCGAGGGCTACGGCCAGCTGTTCTGCGCGGCGCAGGGAAAGGAGCACAAGCGGCACCGCGAGGGGCGCGTACCCGCGCATCTTCCGCCAGGGGTTCCATCCTTCCAGCCTCAGGCCGCGCGCCCTTTGTGCCTGATCAACCTGCCGCGCCTCGCGGATGAAGACCGGGATAAACCGCAAAATGGTCGCAAAAAGAAAAGCGTAGTCGTACGGTACGCGACAGCGCGCGACAAGCATAACGGTGATATCTTTCACCTGGGTGGTCGCCAGGAGGACCAGGAAGCTCGTCACCACGGTCATCATCCTGAGCCCCATGGCAATGCCCAGCACAAGCCCCGCGTCCGTGACCGGCAGGGCGTCCACCCAGGGTATAATGTAAAACAAAACCCGCCCCTGGTCAAGAAAAACCGCCTGAAAGAAAACCAGCACGAGGGCGAAGATCAAAAGCCTGCCCATAGCCGGCAAGAGATGGGGTAGAACCCGCGCCACGGCGGCCACGGCAAGGACGGAGGCCATAACCGCCGCCAGGTACTTGACATCCACAAATGCAAGCGCCGCCACGAGAACACCGAGCGCCCACACCACTTTCGTGAGCGCGTGCAGGCGGTGAACAGGCGAGCCCTGGGCCACGTACCCGATCGCACCCGACATTTGCGCCACCTCACCTTCGCCATAGCGGTAGGAGAACGTCCAGCATTTCTTCCACCGTCAGGATGTCGCCGCGAATACCGAACGCGGCCAGCTCCTGCGCCAGACAGGTGATATCCGGCGGCGCCAGGGAGGAAGCAATGAGGACTTCGGGCAGCCGGAAGATTTCCCGGGTGCCGCCGTCGGCCAGTACCCTACCCTGCGCCATCACGACGACGCGGGACGCATACCGCGCCACCAGTTCCATATCGTGCGTGATAAAGATAATGGTGTGGCCCACCCGGTTGAGTTCCCCCACCCGGTCCATAATCTCCAGCGAGGCCCGGTAATCCTGGCCCGTGGTGGGCTCGTCGAGCACGACCACCGGCGTCTGCAAGGCCAGAACCGAGGCCAGGGCCACCCGCTGGCGC
>DMDP01000135.1:0-6005 GCA_003445475.1 Peptococcaceae bacterium
CGGAACTGCATCTATATCACCTCTTCCGGATGCGCAATGCGCCCGGCCACCGCCGACGCGGCCGCCACGGCGGGGTTGGCCAGATAGACTTCGCTTGCCGGGTGGCCCATGCGCCCCACGAAGTTGCGGTTGGTGGTCGCCACCGCCCGCTCGCCCGCGGCCAGGATGCCCATATGTCCCCCCAGGCACGGCCCGCACGTAGGAGTGCTAACCGCGGCCCCGGCCTCGATAAAGACGCCGATGAGTCCCTCCGCCAGCGCCCGGCGGTAAATCTCCTGGGTGCCGGGGATGACGATCAGGCGCACGTCCGGATGTACCTTCCTGCCGGCCAGAACGCGCGCGGCCAGACGCAGGTCGCCCAGGCGCCCGTTGGTGCAGGACCCGATCACCGCCTGATCGATACGGATGTCCCCCACCTCGCTTACCGGCCGGACGTTGGCCGGCGAATAAGGGCAGGCCACCTGGGGTTCGAGATCGCTGACGTCGAAGTTGTAAACCTCGGCGTACGCCGCGTCGGGGTCGCCGGCGTAAAACCGGTACGGCCGCCTGGCCCGGTCCCGGACATAAGCCTCGGTGATTTCGTCGGGAGGAATAATGCCGTTCTTCGCGCCCGCTTCCACCGCCATGTTGGCCATGGTAAAGCGCCCGTCCATGTCAAGGCGGGAAATGACCGGACCCGTGAACTCCATGGCGCAGTACCGCGCTCCCTCCACCCCGATCTGACCGATGGTGTAAAGGATGAGATCCTTCCCCCCTACCCAGGGGCGCAACTCACCCTTGTAAACGAACTTGATCGACGGCGGCACCTTGAACCAGGTCTCGCCCAGGGCCATGGCCGCGGCCAGGTCCGTGGAGCCGATGCCGGTGGCAAAAGCCCCCAGCGCCCCGTAGGTGCAAGTGTGCGAGTCGGCTCCGATAACCACGTCTCCCGGAACAACCAGTCCCTGTTCGGGCAGGAGACAGTGCTCGATCCCCATCCGGCCTATCTCGAAATAGTGCGGCAGGGCGTGCTTCCTGGCGAACTCCCGGACAACCTTCGCCTGCTCCGCCGCCTTAATGTCCTTATTGGGTGTAAAGTGATCGGGCACCAGCGCCACCCTCTCCGGGTCGAAAACCGGCACCCCGATCTTCTCGAACTCCTTTATCGCCAGAGGCGCGGTGATATCGTTTCCCAGCGCAAGGTCGATGCGGGCGTTGATGAGTTCTCCGGGCCGCACCACGTCACGGCCCGCGTGCGCCGCGAGTATCTTTTCCGTTATGGTCATCCCCATGGCGCTTTCAACCCCTGTTCTGCATTGAGGGACCGTTCATTTCGTGGAAAATCTTGTTGATGGCATCGATGTAGGCGCGCGCGCTGGCTTCGAGCACGTCCGTGCTTATGTCGCGCCCGGTGAAGATTTTCCCGCGCTCGTCCTGGACCTTGACGGTGACGCTGCCCAGGGCGTCCTTGCCGCCGGTCACCGCATCGAGGGCGTAGCTGACCAGTGTGACCCTGATCCCGGTAATCTTGTCGACCGCCCGGTAGATGGCGTCTACCGGACCGTCGCCGCACGCCGCCTCTTCGATCACTTCGCCGCCGGTAACCAGGCCCACCGTCGCACTCGGAACCACGGTGGTGCCGGAGAGAATGTGCATGTACTCAAGCTCGAACGTGGGCGGCGTCTGCCTGATCTCCCCTTCAACAATCGCCTGGAGATCCTCGTCGGTAATCGTCTTCTTGCGATCCGCCAGTTCCTTAAAGCGAATGAACGCCTTGTTGAGTTCCTCTTCCGAAAGGTCGTAACCGAGCTCGATAAGCCGCTGGCGGAAGGCGTGCCGGCCGGAGTGCTTCCCGAGCACCAGGCTCGATACCGGGATACCCACCATGGTAGGGTTCATGATCTCGTAGGTGGTGCGCTCCTTCAACACCCCGTCCTGATGGATGCCCGACTCGTGGGCAAAGGCATTCTTGCCCACGACCGCCTTGTTGTACTGGACCGGCATACCGGTGAGGGTGCTCACCAGCCGCGAGGTGCGGTAGATTTCCTCGGTGACGACGCCGACCGTTTTCCCGTAAATGTCGCGCCGGGTGTGCAGCGCCATGATTACTTCTTCCAGGGCGGCGTTGCCGGCCCGCTCGCCGATGCCGTTTATGGTTCCCTCCACCTGCGTCGCCCCGTTCAGCACGGCGGACAGGGAGTTGGCCACCGCCAGGCCCAGGTCATCGTGGCAATGGACGCTCAGCACCACCTTCTCGATGCCGGGCGTCTTCTCCCGGATGGCCCGGATGAAGTTCCCAAACTCGGCGGGTGTCGCATACCCGACGGTATCCGGAATGTTGACCACCGTAGCCCCCGCGGCGATCACGGCTGCCAGCACCCGGCACAGGTAGTCGAGATCGGAGCGGGACGCGTCTTCCGCCGAAAACTCCACATCCGAGGTATACTTCTTGGCGTGTTTGACCGCCGCCACCGCGGCCTCCAGCACCTGCTCCCGGTCCTTCCGCAGCTTGTATTTCAGGTGGATGTCCGAGGTGGCAATGAAGACGTGGATCCGGGGCTGTTCGGCCTCCTTTAACGCATTCCAGGCCGCGTCGATGTCCGCAAAGTTGGAGCGCGCCAGCCCGGCCACGGTCACCCCGCGCACCTCGCGGGCCACCGCCTGCACCGCCTTAAAATCGCCGGGCGAGGTGTAGGGGAATCCGGCCTCGATAACGTCCACCCGCAACCTCGCCAGCTGGCGCGCGATCTGGAGCTTTTCATTCACGTTAAGGCTTACACCCGGCGACTGCTCCCCGTCGCGCAGGGTGGTGTCGAAAATGTAGACGCGCTCGCTCAAGCGCCTTTCGCCTCCCGTTTCAGTCGTCGGCCGTCAGACCAACGGGAAACCGGCTTCCGGGCCGCCGGCCCCGCGGGAATCGCTGAATGCGATTCTATCTCACCTCTTCCCTCCCACCTCCGACTTCTCACTTCTCACTTCTCTTTCAGCCAGGGCATCATCTTGCGCAACTCGGCGCCCACCTGCTCGATGAGGTGTTCGCGGTCCTTTTTCCGCAGGGCATTGAATACCGGCCGGTTGGCCTGGTTCTCGAGCACCCACTCTTTGGCGAAGCGGCCGTCCTGGATCTCTTGCAGTACTTTCTTCATCTCGTCCCGCACCGCCTGGTTGATGATGCGCGGGCCCACCATGTAGTCGCCGTACTCCGCGGTGTTGCTCACGCTCTCGCGCATTTTGGTGAGCCCCCCCTCGTTAATCAGATCCACGATCAGCTTCATCTCGTGCAGGCACTCGAAATAGGCCATCTCGGGCGCATACCCGGCCTCGACCAGGGTTTCGAACCCCGCCTTGATCAGCGCCGTTATGCCGCCGCAAAGGACGCACTGCTCCCCGAAGAGGTCCGTTTCGGTCTCCTCGCGGAAGGTGGTTTCGAACACCCCGGCCCGCGTGCAACCGATGGCCCGCGCGTAGGCCAGAGCAAGCTGCCTGGCCTGGCCCGTGTAATCCTGGTGGACGGCGATCAGGCCCGGGACCCCCGCCCCTTCGACGTACAGCCGGCGCACCATGCGGCCCGGCCCCTTGGGGGCCACCATGAACACGTCGACGTCCGCCGGCGGCACGATCTGGGCGTAATGCACGTTGAACCCGTGGGCAAACATCAACCCCTTCCCGGCGGTCAGGTGCGGCGCGATGTGCTCCCGGTAGACGGCGGGCTGCACCTCGTCGGGAACCAGCATCATAATTATCGAAGCATCCCGGGCGGCCTCGGCCACCGGCAAAACGGTCAACCCGTCGGCCTCGGCCCGCGCCTGGTTCGCGCTGCCCGGCCGCAGGCCCACCACCACATCTACCCCGCTATCTTTCAGGTTCTGGGCGTGCGCGTGTCCCTGACTGCCGTAACCGATGACGGCCACCCGCCGCCCTTCAAGCACCCGCAGGTCGGCGTCGGCATCGTAGTAGACCCTTACCATTCTATTCGTCCTCCTTAACCGTTACGGATGTTGTTTTGCTCCCGCGCAGCATAGCGATCTTGCCGGTGCGCACCACCTCGCGAAGGCCGAAGGGCCGCATTGCCTCCTCGAAGGCGTCGATCTTCTCCTCGTCGCCGGTGATTTCGATGATGAGCGTGCGGCGCCCGATGTCCACGATGTGGGCCCGGAAGATCTCGACGATCTGCATGATCTCGCCGCGTGCGGCGGCGTCGGCGTTCACCTTAATCAGCCCCAGTTCCCGCGCGACGTGCTCCTCCGCCGTCACGTCCTGCACCTTGATCACGTCGACCAGCTTGCGCAGTTGCTTGGCCACCTGCTCGAGGACCGCCTCGTCGCCCTCGGCCACGATCGTCATGCGCGAGATGGTCGGGTCGTCGGTACGGGAAACCGCCAGGCTTTCAATATTATAGCCCCGGCGACTGAAAAGCCCGGCTACCCGCGCCAGCACTCCGGGATGGTTCTCTACCAGTACCGCAAAGGTACGGCGCATCGATAAAACCCCTGCCTTTAACCCAGCATTTTGTGAATCGGTTCGCCCGGCGGCACCATGGGCATAACGTTCTCTTCCCGATCGATGTGGAAGTCGATAAAGACGGGCTTGGGGGACGCGATGGCCTGTTCCAGCGCCGGCTTGATCTCGGCCGGCTTTTCGACCAGGATCCCCTCCGCCCCGTAAGCCTCGGCCAGTTTGACAAAATCGGGATTCAAAAGCTCCGTGTAGGCGTAGCGCCGGTTGTAGAAAAGCTCCTGCCACTGCCTGACCATCCCCAGGTACCCGTTGTTCAGGATGGCCACGTTCACCGGCAGTTCATAGTTAACGGCGGTCGCCAGTTCCTGGATGTTCATCTGGATGCTGCCGTCGCCGGCGATATCGAAGACTATCTCGTCGGGGCATGCCACCTGCACGCCGATCGCCGCCGGGAAACCGAAGCCCATGGTGCCGAGCCCGCCGGAGGAAATGAACGTCCGCGGGCGCGTGAACGTGTAAAACTGCGCGGCCCACATCTGGTTCTGGCCTACCTCGGTGGCTATGCGGGCCTTGCCTTCGGTAACCTCGTATATCGAACGCACGACCGCCTGGGGTTTGAGCCCGTTTTCCTTGTAGCTCAAAGGGTACTCCTTTTTCAACTGAGCAACCTTTTCCTGCCAGGCAGGGTCGTTGCGGGGGTCAAGAATGTCGAGTATCTGGCTCAGGACGGCCTTAACGTCGCCCACGATCGGCACGTCCACCCCAACGTTCTTGCCGATTTCCGCCGCGTCAATGTCGATATGGATGATCTTGGCCTCGGGAGCAAAACTTTCCACCTTGCCGGTGACGCGGTCGTCAAAGCGCGCACCGATGGCGATCAACAGATCGCAGGCCGACACGGCGTAGTTCGCGTACTTGGTCCCGTGCATGCCCAGCATGCCCAGCCAGAGCGGGTGGTCGCCCGGAAACGCCCCAAGGCCCATCAGCGTCGTGGTAACGGGGGCGAGGAGCCTTTCGGCCAAAAGCCGCAGTTCCTCGGCGGCCCCGGAACTGATCACGCCGCCTCCGGCGTAAATCACCGGCCGCTCCGCCTCGAGCATCAGGGCGACCGCTTTCTTCACCTGCGCCGGGTTTCCTTCCCGCGGCGGACGGTATCCCCGCAGCCTTACCGGGCCGGGTTCCTGGTAAGGGGCTTTGGCCGCAGTCACATCCCGCGGCAGGTCGACCAGCACGGGACCCGGCCGGCCCGTTGTGGCGATGTGGAACGCTTCCTTAACGGTGCGTGCCAGTTTATTGATATCCTTAACCAGGAAGTTGTGTTTGGTCACCGGCATGGTAATGCCGGTGATGTCGGCCTCCTGAAAGGCGTCACGGCCGATGAAACCGGTGGCTACCTGTCCCGTAAAGGCAACCAGCGGCACCGAGTCCATGGCCGCCGTGGCGATCCCCGTCACCAGGTTGGTCGCCCCGGGGCCCGAAGTGGCCATGCAGACGCCGGGCCGGCCGCTGGCCCGGGCATACCCGTCGGCGGCGTGGGCTGCGCCCTGCTCGTGGCGGGGAAGAAAGTG
>DMDP01000135.1:6276-6902 GCA_003445475.1 Peptococcaceae bacterium
GGCTGCGCCCTGCTCGTGGCGGGTAAGAATGTGCCTGATATCCGCGTCGTAGAGCGCGTCGTACACGGGCAGGATGGCCCCGCCCGGGTAGCCGAAAACGGTGTCCACACCCTGGTCCTCCAGGCATTTAACCAGGATTTCGCCACCGGTCAAGAGTTCTTTCTCTTTGTCTTTACCCATTGCCAATCACCGCCCCACTTGCTGCCGAACCAACCATGCGGCTGTAGCGTGCCAGGTATCCCCTAGTGACCCTGGGCGGCGGCGGCGCCCAGTCCGCCAACCGTGCCTTCAATTCTGCCTCGTCGAGCAGCACGTTCAGCCTGCGGCCGGGAATATCGATCTCAATAACATCGCCGTCGCGCACGGCCGCCAGCGGGCCCCCATCCGCGGCTTCCGGCGCGATGTGCCCAACGCACGCCCCGCGCGTCGCCCCGGAAAACCGGCCGTCCGTCAGCAGCGCCACTTTGTCGAGGCCGCGCCCCGCCAGGGCCGCCGTGGGGGTCAGCATCTCGCGCATCCCCGGACCGCCCCGCGGGCCCTCGTAGCGGATAACCACTACCTCGCCCTTCTCAATCCGCCCGTCAAGGATGGCGGCCACCGCCTCCTCCTCGCCGTCGAACACCCGC
>DMDP01000019.1:0-8136 GCA_003445475.1 Peptococcaceae bacterium
GGCACTCGCGTGCAGGCGGTTGGGTAGGCAATTGAAGTTAAGGTGCCGGCAAGAATCTCTCTCCCGAGGAAACGTCGCATGTACCGGAAATGGTTGATCCGCTTTTATCCCGGCGGTAATCTTTGGTATCCTTGCGGTTTGCGGCGTCGTCGTGTTATGCTGTTGTCGAAAAATGAGGACCGGGAGACCCGCGCAACAGGAGGAGCATGCGGATGACACGCGCTTTAGGCAAACGCTTGCCCATTTTTGAAGCTGCTGTGGCCGTCTTTTCCGAAAAAGGATTTGCCAGGGCGACGATGGAGGAAATCGCCAAGCGTGCCGGGATCGCCAAAGGCACCATTTATTATAACTACCGGAGCAAAAAGGCACTCTTCTTGTCGCTCATCGAAGAGGGCATTGAGCGACTGGAAACCGCCGTGAAGCGGGAGATAGCCCGCAAAGAGGATATTCTCGGCCGGTTGGAGGCCCTCATCGGCGCGCAACTGAGCTTCTTTGAGGAACATAGAGACTATTGCAAGATTCTCCTCAGTGAAGTGTGGGGGTTGGGCAACAGGTGGGAGAAGCAGGTAGAGCGGTTGCGCTCCGGCTATATCAGCATCATCAAGGAGTTGTTGCAAAAAGGACAGGCGGAGGGTGTGATCCGCAAGAATCTGGAGGTCGATACGGCGGCCACGGCCCTTTTTGGGGCCGTGGCGGTGGCCGCGCTCAACGCTTTCGTCTTTGAAACACGGTACCGTTATGACAGCATCCTCCAAACGCTCAAGGACTTGCTCCTTGGGGGAATTCGGGAACCGGCCGGTACAGTCGCAGCGCCCGAAAGCTGAGCCTTGCGCAGACGAGGTACCGGCAACTGATTATTAGACTGTACCTGGGATTCGCAGAGTCGGTCGCCAGACCGTCTGCGGGGCAGTTTACGCTTGTTTGCCAATAGTACCAGGTAGAACTGTTTACTCACTGACCCTTAACTTCCGCCGCTTTGGGCTTTGGTTCCTCCCTTAGACCGTTCTCAGCCACGAGTTTCGCACGAGGGTTTTTGAGCGCCTGAGGGGTTGACACCTCAAGGAGTAGTTTGTTAAACTTAATTTTAGACTAACGCGTACAAAGATTAAACTTGTTAGTACATATTATCGCGCTTTAAGGAGGGTTTTACCATGCGCTTCCTCGTCTCTCGCGACTTGAGAAAACTTGCAGCCGGAGGAATACTGAAAGCGACGTTTTCCTACGCCGGCAAAGATCCGGAGGCGAATCTGCCAAGACTCTTGCGGTTGGCTAAACTGGTTGCCCTGCAGAAGAAGCACAGGCGCCAGATTGACCAGCTTTGCGGCATCTTGGAAAATAACCCGGCTATTCACGCATATGCCGCGAACCTGTTGCAGCATACCCACCCCAATATAAAAAAGCGCCTGCTTTACAACTGGTTTGTCAACAACATTCTCTGGGGTGTGCCCGCACAGCAGGCAATGGCGAGAAAGCTGGGCGTGAATGTTCCCAATGCCATTCTGGTGGATCCAACCAGCGCCTGCAATCTACGGTGTGAGGGGTGCTGGGCCGGGAAATACCCGCATAACAACTCCATCAGTCCGGAAAGACTGGATCGGTTGTTCCGCGAGGCCAAGGAACTGGGAATCCACTGGGTTGTTCTTTCTGGCGGGGAACCCCTGTTATACCCCCGGCTGTTTGACCTGTTGGCCAAACATCCCGATATCGCCTTTATGGCCTATACAAACGGGACGCTGATCGACGAAAAGATGGCCGATAGGATCGTGGCGGTGGGGAATTTTACACCCGCCATCAGCCTGGAAGGCTGGCGGGAGCGCACCGATGCCCGCCGCGGTAGCGGCGTCTTCGACAAGGTGACGCGGGCCATGGATCTCCTGCGGGAGCGCGGCGCCATCTTCGGTGTCTCTTTGACCGCCACGCGGTACAATGTGGAAGAGATAACGAGTGATGCCTTCATCGACTTCCTGGTTGAAAAAGGAGTTACTTACGGGTGGATCTTTCACTATATTCCAATCGGGCGCAACCCGAACCTGGATATGATGGTTACCCCCGAACAGCGCGCCTATCTGGCCGAGCGCATTCCTTACATTCGCAGTCGTAAACCGATTGTGCTGGCCGATTTCTGGAATGACGGAGCGCTCACGGGCGGGTGCATTGCCGGCGGAAGGCACTACTTCCATATCAATGCCGCCGGAGAAGTAGAACCGTGCGCCTTTGTCCACTTTGCGGTGGACAATATTAACGAGAAAAGTTTACTTGAAGTGCTGCGTTCGCCTCTGTTCGCTGCCTTTCAGAAACGCCAGCCGTTCAACCCCAACCACCTCCGCCCGTGCCCGATTATTGACAACCCCGAGGTATTACGGAAAATTGTCCGTGAATCCGGTGCAAGGTCGACGCACGCCGGGGCGGAGGCCGTTCTGGAAGGTACCACCGCGGCCTACCTGGACCGTCGGGCAGCGGAATGGGGCGTAATTGCCGACGGCCTCTGGGAAGCGCGTACGGTTCGGCACAAGAAAGGGACTGCACAAGCCTGAGGGTGGATGTCGTGGGTAAGGCTCCCACCGGAGGAGCAGCCTACCGGTTAGGGCAGGCTCTCCTTTCGCTCTTGTTTCGTGCCACGGGCGGCGTAGTAGTGGAGGGAGGCGCGCGAATCCCCCTCCACGGGCCGCTAATTGTGGTTGCCAACCATGCCAGTCTTGTGGACGGACTGATACTGGTCGCCTTCTTTCCCCGGCGGCTTCATTCCTTATCGGCGGCATACCTCTTCCGGCGACCTGTTATCGGGCGCTTCTTGCGGTGGTTCGGGGCCATTCCCATCGGGAGCGAAAGTGGGCAAGCTGTCGGGCTCAAGAAAGCGATGCGGCTCCTGGAGGCAGGCGGTGCATTGATGGTTTTCCCCGAGGGAGGGATCACTAGCAAGCCACGGCCCTTTCAGCCGGGCTGGGCCTACCTGGCCCTAAAATCAGGCGCCGTTGTGCTGCCGGTAGGCATCCAGGAAAGCGCCCGGTTACTCCCTCCCGGCAGATGGTGCCTGCGGAGGGCAAAGGTCAAACTTTTGCTCGGTACCCCGCTTGTCATATCTCGGGTTACCAGACCACGGCGTGATGAGATCGCGTCCTTGAACGCGGCAATAGAGCGACAGGTGCGGGAGCTTGCGGGCCATAGCCGTGAGTAACAAACACCGAGAATTGGAGAGCGAACCCTTGTTAACTTCTATGTGCTTCGTTTTTGGCGGGGGCCGAGGTACGGTACAGCCGTCTTGCTCACGTTTGCGAGCAGTGTGGGGAACAACACTTTAATGCGAATGTGGCCCTGGAAATGAACCGGATTAAAAACCAACCTGCGTTCCGCGCGAAAGAATGATCCAGGTGCCGGTGCGACCGTATACTACCGAGGCGCGGGGTTTAAAATAAGGCTGCGCTAAGCCCCCGGTCAAACATCAGCAGGTCTGACCGGGGGCTGTTGTGCTAGAATAGCACCGAAATCCTAACTATTAAAACCATTCCCTGTCGAAACGTTGTTCCCTACCGGAGTAACCCGGCCGGAGGCGCTCCACTCCCTCCCGCAGCCTCTTGCTGCTGCAGTGGGCGTAGATGCGGGTGGAGGCGAGGTCGGCGTGCCCCAAAAGCTCGGCTTACAGGTTTACTTACCGGCGCCAAACTGCGGCAAAACCCGTGGTTTGGCTTTTGTTTTGCAGTTTCGGGATGGGCAACAGGGAGGTTTAGCTCCCCCGGGGAAGGTTACGCCGGTGAGAGGCCTCGATGCACGAAGTCCTTGCTACCGGTAGTCGGACTGTTGGTGGACGGCTGCGACGAGCCCGGGGAAAGGAAGGAGCCGCGAAACGTGGTGGCGTCCCTCCAGGCGCTTCGCAAGGTAACGGACTACCTGCGCGGGGCGGAAGGAATCCGTGGCGATCTGCCGAATCTGCTTTATAGGCTCGCTCGGGCGCACCTCGAGGCCGGGTTCCGGAAGGAGGTCGAGCGCGCCCGGAGGTGCCGAACGACGCTCTCCCTGGTGGGGATCCGCCTCGGAGAACGTACCCCGGAAAGCAGCGTCCCGTGAATGATTTAAGCGCGAGGCAGAGCTCCTGTTTCTGTCTCTTGCCAGAGGTTGGCTTGATACGGAGGTCAGTGCGATGAGCGCAAAAGGAACCGGGCAAGCCCATTTTGCGGAGCCTGCGAGAAGAGGCGAGATAACCCTGAGACTGTCGGAATTTGAGTTTCCACCCATGCAGGACACGCTCCTGGTGGGAAGAAGAGCGCCGATCGGCCCTGAAGCAGTCAGGAGGATGGTGGATGCGCTTTCGCCAGAGCAATACGAAATTATCCGCCTGGAGCATTCGTTGTTCGAAGCCGTAGTCGTAAAGAAATCTTTGCTTAAACTCCTTCCCAGGGAGAAACTCTTGCCGATTATCCTGGAGGAGGGGGAGAGGGTGGCGACGGAGAACACCATTGTCAAGGTACAGGTCAACGTCGTTATTCATGTGTCCCGGGCGGTGGAGCTCTAGTGCGCGTGCAAGACATAATGAGTCAGCCGCTTGTGACCATTTCTTCTGACCGGTCCGTCCGGGAGGCAGTTGAGCTGATGGACCGGATGAAAGTCGGGAGTTTGCCGGTCGTGGAGGACGAGCGGCTTGTCGGCATCGTTACTTCCCGGGATGTGAGAGGTGCGCACCCCAACCGTCTGGTGGCCGATGTCATGATGAGGGACGTGGTAAGCGTCACGCCGGAGAGTTCTCTTTGGGAAGCGAAGGAACTCTTGGAGCAATACGGTATCGAACGCCTGGTTGTGGTGGAACGAGACTCTCCGGTGGGTATCGTAACGAAATCACGGCTTTACACCGAAATTGGTAAACACGTCGACAGCCTGACAGGCCTTGAGCGGGCGGAGTTGCTGCAGAGAAAAGCCGCAGAGTTACTCAAGAAAGGCGAAGAGATCGCCGTCATTTTCCTCGACCTCGATGATTTTGGTGTTATCGACAAAGAGTACGGTCACGTTTTCGGTGACGAAATCCTGATGCTGGTGGCGAAGACCCTGAGAGGCTTGATGGTAGACGATGTGGACTACCTCTGCCGTTATGCAGGCGACGAGTTCGCCGTTGTAACCACCAGGCCCTTGGACGAAGCAAAACAACTCGCGCTACGCATGGTCACCGCGCTCAGGACAGAAAGTTGGCCGCGTGGCGTGAAGGTGACGGGGTCTGCCGGTGTGGCAGGGGGACGGCGGCACCGCGTACGCCAGAGGGGAGACGAAATCTTCACCGTAAGCGACCTTATCAACATGGCCAGCCTTGCCTCCACAGCCGCCAAGAAAGACAGAAAGCCGGTAGTCGTAGCCGGGAAGGTGGAACTCACCGAAGAGGTTTCCTAGGTTTTACGAGATCTCTGTTTGCGGGCGAACTTCTCAAGAGGCCTCGAGAACTGTCCTCGGGTCTGCAAGAATGTCGGCCAGGGGAATCCCCGTTTGCCGCTACTGCTTCCTCCAGCGTATCAAATAACGTGCCGCAAGTAATGCAAGTTCCATGAAACCCATGCCCGGCCTTTGTTTTTATCTGCTAAAATATCGTCAGCTAACGCGCAATTTTTGGACAGAAATCGCCGGGATGGGGAGGTTTTCCCAAGAACCATGGACTACCTAGACCTCCTGGAACGCGCCGGTTTCTGGCAGTTGCAGGAAGAGATTGCCAGGGCAACCGGCCTGGCGGTCATCACCGCCGATGCGCACGGCCGTCTGGTATTGAGAAAAAGCAACCTGTCTCCCTTCTGCACCCTGATCAACAGCACGTACGAGGGGAAAATGGCGTGCGAGACCTTCCGCCGGGAACTGGTCCGCGCGGCTCTGCCCGCGGGGAAATGCCAGCAACGCGTGTGCCACGCGGGGCTGGTCAACCTGGGCGCGCCGGTGGGCGGCCGGGTGGTGCTGATCGCCGGCGGCGTGGCCGTTGCCCCGCTAAAAGAGAGGAAGCTGGCGCGGCTGGCGGAAGAGGTGCGGTGTCCGCGGGACAAGTTGCGGGAGTTGGCACGGCAGGTGCCGGTGTGGTCGGAGGCAAGGCTTGCGGAGGCGGGCGGCCTTATCCAGGCGATGGCTTCTTTTGCGGCCAGGTCGCTCGACGGCTACCGCATGTTCGCCCACGTGCTGCGCCTGGGCGAACTTATAGCCGCCGAGCATGATGAGCAGGTGGTTGTCGCCCGGGCGGTGCGGGAGACCGCCCGCGTGCTGGACGTGCCTGCGTGTCTCTTGTGCACCTACGACGAGGAGAAAAAGGTGCTGGTGGCCCGCGGCGCCCACGGCGTTGATGGCGCCGTGCTGGAGGCGGTCAGGGAACTCCCGGTGGACGATTCGGTCGTCGGCGCGGCGTTCAAGGCTGGCCAACCCGTGGCGGTACCGGACGTCCGCGCCGCCGGCGGGGAGATGCTACTGCCGCGGCTCGTGCCCGAACTGCGGAGTGCCCTGGTCGTGCCGTTGCGGGCGCGGGGCCGCACCCTGGGCACCCTCGGCGTCTACGCCACGGCGCCGCGCGCGTGGGATGAGACGACCGCCGGGTATCTTACCGCCATCGCCGCCAAGGTAGCGCTCGCCCTGGAGAACGCCCGTCTTTACTCGTCGTTCAGGGAGACTGAGCAGGAACTCCAGAGGAAGGTGGATGAGCTTACTGCCCTCTTCGAATTCACCCGGACGGTTTCGCGCAGTCTCCAGGTGAGCGAAGTGGCGCAGCGGGCCCTGGAAGCGGTGCTGGGGTTGACCGGGGCCACCAGCGGGTCGGTGGTAATGCTGGATGAAGTGACGCCGGAGATCACGACCATTGAGACGGCGGCGACCGTGGAGCCCTGTCACGAGTTCCGGGTGGTGCCTGCAGGCGAAATAGTTGCCGCCGTTCGGCGGGAGGCCCGCGCCGCGCACTTTAACAGCCGTGCCGACAGCGACAAACCTGAAGAAAAGCGGCCGGCGGTAGCCATACCTCTTATGGTTGGGGGTAAAGTAACCGGCGTACTGACCATAGCGGGCAGACCGGAAGGTGCACGTTTCACCGAGGAAGAGGCTGTTTTCCTGATCTCTCTGGGCGCCAGCCTGGGGCTGGCGTTGGAAAATGCCCGTCTATTTCGCCAGTTACAGGCAAGGGCCACGATGCTGGAACGGTTGCTCGAAGTAGGGCAGCTGATATCGGGCAGCCTCGACGTAAATGAGGTACTTACGTCGGCCCTGGCGAGTTTCAGGGACGTGTTAGGTGTAGGGGGGTGTGTCCTGCGGTTACTTGACGAGGAGACAGGTGAACTGGTGCTGAAGGCCAGCCTGGGCCTGAGCGCGGAATTACAGGCCAGGGTCAGTCGGGTGCGGCCGGAAGGTACCCTGCTGGAGAAAGTTCTTCAGACGGGAAAACCTGTCGTTGTGGGAGATGTGACCGCCAGCGAACCCGGTATGCGCCCGCCCTATTACGCGGCCGACATGCGGGCGGTAGCCTCGGTGCCTGTGCGGGCCGGCAAGAAGATTCTGGGCACCTTGACGGTTTATCATCCTACACCGCATCATTGGAAGGAAGAAGAGGTCGGGTACCTGGCGACTATCGCAAGCCAGACCGGGTTGGCGCTGGAAAACGCTCGTCTTTACTCGTCGCTCAAGGACTACTACATGAGCGTTTTGCAGGCGCTGGCGGCGGCCCTGGAGGCCAAGGACACGTACACGCGGGGGCACTCGGTGCGGGTGGCCCGGCTGGCGCGGGCGTGTGCCCGCACGCTCGGGCTCGGCGCCGAGGAGCAGGAGCAAGTCTACTTCGCCGCGCTTCTCCACGATGTGGGAAAGATCGGTGTGCCCGAGAGTATTCTTTTGAAGCCGGGACCCCTAAGCGCAGAGGAATGGAAGGAAGTCCAGAACCATCCTGTGGTGGGGGCCAGAATTCTGGAGCCGGCCAGGTTTCCGGGAGCGGTCGTGGCCGCCGTGCGGTACCACCACGAGGATTACGGCGGCGGTGGGTACCCTGACGGCCTGACGGGGGACGAGATACCCCTCCTGGCGCGGGTCATCCGTGTGGCGGATGCCTACGACGCCATGACATCCGCCAGGTCTTACCGGCGTCCGTTCACTCCCGAAGAAGCACGCGAGGAACTGAGACGGGGGGCAGGCCGGCAGTTCGACCCCCGC
>DMDP01000019.1:8433-8709 GCA_003445475.1 Peptococcaceae bacterium
TGGGGGGGGGGGGTACTCTGATTACCCTCCTTACAGAGATTTTCTCCCTTCTTAGAGGTTCCAGGAACCGGTAGCCTGCCGTGGGTATTTTCTTTTACGGCGGCATGCAACTACCAGTTTTTGCCAAACTATATTCTCTGCCTTTTCGCATACGGAGCGGCGCAACTCGCTCAGTGCCTGGCCCATAGCTCGATACCTGGGGTAGCTGCCCATGATAAATTAAGAGCACAAATGGAGGTCCCTCAGGGTGGTGGCAGGAAATCCACCCCGGGCCAC
>DMDP01000158.1 GCA_003445475.1 Peptococcaceae bacterium
GCATATCCGCTGAAAGATGCGGCGATTATTCTCCCGCACCCGACGGAGTCCAGGAATCTTTTTAGCCGTACAGGTTATACTATCAGATACCAAGGCCATCTCTTAAGGAGGGGCAGCTGTGAATTGCCCCATTTGTGGCGGCAAATCGACCGGACGCGTAGGACAAGACCAGTACTATTGCTGGAACTGCTGCGTTGAGTTTCGCCTCAATAAGGAAGGCGTCCAGATTTTCGAACTGACGGAAGACGGCAGCCTGGTCTCGTTTGATCCCCATAACCAACTTCTGTACTAAGGCGCAGAAGGTGAGAGGTGGGTGGCAATGAGTTTTTGGCGCGGCCTCTTGGTCGGCGGCCTGATGGGTGCGCTGGCGGTACTGTACATGGCGCCACGGCGCGCCGCCCGTAAACCCTTACCCGTGGCAACCCGCAGGGACAGGAAAGGATTGCGCCTGCCACAACGAGCCAGGGTAATACCTTAACCGGTACCACTAAGAGGCACCAGTTTAAGCCCTCCTTTGACGGCCAGTCTGTCGCCAATGATAACTATGGCGCCGATTACACCGGGTATGGCCGTCGCCGCCACGGCGGCTGCCTCGATATCTTCCGCCGAACGCACCCGGTTAGCAGCGGCGGTGGCCGCTGCATCGGCCAGGGTAGCCGTCGACGCCGCGACCACCACGGCGTCGGCACGTCCGAGGCTCAAGGAAGGCCCAACGGTTCCCGAAGACGTACAGACTCCCAGCGGGGTCAGATACGGGGGCACCTCCAGGCCGATCCGGTTGCTGAAAGGAGATGCGCCGGCAAATACGGCCACTACCCTTTTCTTGGTGCTCCGCAGGAAGATGTCACCGCCGTTTTCCACGACCACGTCCGGTGAGCGGCGGACCAGGGATT
Source organism: Peptococcaceae bacterium (assembly GCA_003445475.1). Lineage (GTDB taxonomy): Bacteria > Bacillota > Desulfotomaculia > Desulfotomaculales > UBA12532 > UBA12532. The sequence goes on from DMDP01000158.1 coordinate 894, forward strand.
TGCCAATCCGGTCGGCAAAAGCACCGGCCACCGCCGCCATCGGTCCGACATTGCACAGCGCTGCGGCGGCAGCCATATCCCGGGCAATGGTGGGTGCCCCGGGCAGCGGCTGGTACGGCTCCAGTGCACGCACGAAAGCCTCATCACGCGCAATATACGCTTCGAGCGCAGCCCTTTCGGCACGAATCAACTGCTCCGTCGAGAAGACCAGTTCCCGGGAAAAAGCGGCGGGCCGCACGCCGATATCCACGTCGGTTTCCTTTACCACGATCCGGAAATGCACCAGGTCGCCGTTTACGGTCTGCCGCCTGTACCTGCGGGGTTCGTAGGGCACTTAGAAGCTGACCTCCATAGCACGAACCGGACAGGCCCGGGTACAAAGCTGACAAACAACACAAGCGTCGTCGTCAAAGCGCACTTCCATCGAAGGGCGGTCAATATACAGGGCGCCGGCAGGACATATGGCCGTGCAAGCCCCGCAATGAATACAACGATGCTCATTACGGACGATTTGCTCGCTTAGCGGTTGAACAATTACCCCTTGCCGGCGAAGATATTCTATCCCTTCCTGGTATCGTCCACCGCTCAACTCCAGCACCATGGTACCTTCCTTGTGCGGGTTAATGTTGGCCTTAATAATGTTCACCATCAGTCCGAAGTCCTTAACCAGGTAATAAATCATCGGTTTGTCGGCGATCGACGCCGGGAAGCGCAGCACAATCTTACTCGTTGGCGCCACCGGATTACCCCTCCTTAATCTCCAGAGTGTTTAAAACAACTTGCGTCTGGGGCCCGGGTAAGGGTTGGACCGGTTCGGTCAACAAGAACGTACCCTTTGCAATCCATTCCTTGAGAATGGTGGCGATCTCGCGCGCCCCGGCGTAACTGGACATAGGAGCGGTGGGCACCTTTTTGCCCATTAAGGTAATCTTGCCGGATTTAAGTTCAGCGTAACTCACCAGGGCCAGTGTGCGGCTGCGCCGTGCCGGGTAGTCTTCGCCATAATCTACAACAGGCGCAAAAAGTTTATCGTCGGGAAGAGAAGCGTAGTACATGATTTCCTCGTCGAGGACGGGAATCGGTACCCCGATGCCCACGAAAAGGGTTGCCCCGTACCCAAGTATGCTTGCGCCCACAAGCCATCGGGGTTGCATCTGCTTAAGGTCGCCCAGGACGCTAAGCGTGCCCCCCGCGGCAACGATGCTGCCCTCGACCGGACCCGGCTCTACCCGCGGGGCGTGTTGGGTGCCGTTCCAGGCGACATATCCAACGCCGCCACCCAGGAAGATGCGTGTTCCCACTCCTATGGTACGCAAGAACGGGTCTTTGAGCAGCGGGCTCAGCTGCCCGCTGGTTGAATAGTGGGCATTGCCGAGGTGCGGTTTGAGGATTCCCATGTAGGTATATATGGTTCTGGAACCCAGGTTGACCGCACAGTTATAGTTCTGGTAGGCGTTGCGCATATTGAAAAGCACGACTTCGTTCAAGTCGTGGATGGTTACGGTGGTTTCAATCTCCCGCCGCGGGTAACAATCGGTGCCGTAGCCGATGGCTCGCAGGCGAACGGGTTTTCCGGCCACGAGATCGTGTATCACGTGCCCGCCGCCGTAACGAAACTCCCCGGGATGGGAGGAATTAAGCGGGTCGTTTTCCGGGAGCGCCGTGGCCCCAAGGAAGGCGTCGACGGCTGCCACGCCGCCGTATGCGGGGACCCCGTTCAACCATACGTGCGTGGCCTTGATGCGGGGCGAACTGTGGCCGAAATTGAAATAGATGCCGGATGAACACATGGCACCGAATGTGCCTGTGGTAACCACGTCCACCTGCCTGGCTGCCTCCTTTACGCCGACTTCACGTACCATGGCGACGGCCTCTTCTGCGGTAACGACCACTACTTTTCCCTGACGTATTTTTTCGTTAATTTCGTCGAACGTGCGGCAAACCCCCATCGAGCGCACCTCCTGCTTAGAATAATCCAAATAAAAACAGCCTCTTCCGGAGAGAAGAGGCCGGTTTTAACGGTCTTCTTATCTCCCAGAAGAAAAAACTCTTCTGCAGGAATTGGCACCTGGCCCGGTATTTCACCGGGCTGGTTGCCGGGCTTCATTGGGCCAGTCCCTCCGCCGCTCTTGATAAGAGACCCAGGGTTTCGATTGTGTATGGTTACAGTGTAGCAACGGGCATGTCTACTGTCAAGAGGCGATATTGCAGCGCAGGATATCCTCCCTCGAGGCAAGAATATGTAATTAAGGCAATACAAGCGACAGATAGGAGGCAATAATCGCAATGTATCGTATCGCCGTAATACCCGGTGACGGGACAGGTCCGGAACAGGTGAGAGAGGGATTAAAAGTGCTTGCCGCCGTAGGTGCCAAGTGCGGTTTCAACTTTACGACGGTGACTTTCCCCTACGGCGGCGAGCACTACCTGCGCACCGGCGAAATACTGCCTGACAGCGCGCTTGACGAACTGCGCAGCTTCGATGCCATATACCTGGGCGCCATTGGGCATCCGGAGGTTAGGCCCGGTGTTCTTGAAAAAGGTATTTTGTTGCGCCTGCGGTTTGAGCTCGACCAGTATATAAACCTGCGCCCAGTCAAACTTTTCCCCGGGGTCGAAACGCCGGTCAAGGGCAAGGGTCCCGAAGACATTGACTTTGTCGTGGTGCGTGAAAACACGGAAGGGTTATATGCGGGGACGGGCGGTTTTCTAAGGAGGGGAACCCCCGATGAAGTGGCCATTCAGACCTCGGTTAACACGCGTAAAGGCGTGGAAAGGTGCATACGCTTTGCCTACGAGTATTGCCGCAAGCGGAACCGCAAGCGTAAGGTTACGCTTTGCGGAAAAACTAATGTCCTAACATACGCCTTTGACCTCTGGGAGCGGGTTTTTCACGAAGTGGGGAATGAATACCCTGATATCGAACGTGATTACGCCCACGTCGACGCCATCTGCATGTGGATAGTAAAAAACCCCGAGTGGTTTGACGTGATCGTAACCGATAACATGTTCGGCGACATAATAACCGACCTGGGGGCCATGATCCAGGGCGGACTTGGTGTAGCCGCGGGGGGC
>DMDP01000126.1 GCA_003445475.1 Peptococcaceae bacterium
CTCTTCCGATCTGGCCTTCTCCACCATCCAGTCTACCGGCGTTTTTCCCTGGGAACTTTTCCACGTGGCCGGATCGGTCCCCAGCGCCTTGAGGGTAAAAATCGTTTCCGCCGTGTCAATAAGGGGATCGTCGGGCCACGGGGTGGTAACGTACACGCTGCCGTCAACCTGTTGCTGTTTTTGCATCCAGGCCAGACCGTCTGTTATTGCTTTCTGAATCTGGGCATCGCCGGCGGCGCCCGGGAGATAGGTGAGCGCCCTGATTGCCTGGGCGGTAGACACGAAGTCGGGCCCCCAGGGACCGGCCCACGCCCCGTAAGTCTCGCCCGCAACGGTACACTGCGTGCTTAAGAGATATTGGCGGGCGCAAGTGGCATTAACAACGGTGATCTTGCCGGCACGGGCCAGAGCTTCGTAAGCGGGTATATCGCTATAGATGTTATTATCGAAAGACCCGTCTGCTTGCTGCCTTTCTCCCAGGATATTTGCCAATTGATCAGATAGGTTGTCGTACCCCCAATGGTCCGTTACCAATAGCTGGTATGCGACTTGCTTCGCCGACACGCCTGCAGGGTTTTCTAGTGTGGTATAAACCGATTCTATTACCGCATCCTTCAACGATTTACTCTGGTACACCCAGCTTGAGACGTTCGCGCCAGCCAAGGTTAGGACGTAGGCATCGTAAGCGTCAAGCTGGGTGCCATTCATATAGGCCTGGTGATTGAACTGGACGGCCTTTAGAGCGAGATCGTTATACGATTGGGCTTCTGCCCTTTCAGACAGCACCGGCAGCAGCAAGAGACCTGACAAAATACAGAAAACCAAGGCCAACACCGGCAGCCGCCGCGCGACCTTTCTCATCATTGCCGTTTTCCTCCTTCGACAGCCAATTCGTAAAATGCTCTCAAGAAAAGCCACCGTTCTGGGGTCAAGACAGAAAACCCCGGCCTCCACAAGACCGGGGTCAACGCTCAGCCGCCGGGAACTACGGCAAACAGCATAGCGCCGCCACCCCCCCTCGGAGGTCTCGTGCGTCGGCGCGCGGGCAGGTCTCCTGACTCAGGTTCATTGCGAACTTCCGCCTTCCCAACCAGCACTCAACTGTATTCAAGGCGCTAAGGACGCATGCCTTCGCTACGCTTTCTACCCTCTGGCATGCTCCACGCGGTACAACAGAACAAAACTGAGTGCCGGTCAGTGGCCTCCTGGAAGCCGCTCCCCAACACAGTGGCGGGGCCGTCCGGGATTCGCACCCGGTTCCCTTTTCACCCTTGGATCAAGGGCACCCGCGCGCAGGTAGTGATTGAATTGTCAGGCACATTTTAACATACCTGTGGGGGGTTGTCCACTTGTCTTTTTTGCCTGATCACGTCAAGCCAGTGTAGGATGCCAGCGAGTCCTCAACGTCCGCAGAGGACGGGCGATTTGCGAGCCGTCAGCACGTGGCGATCGTCCCGGTTTTCGATTTCAATGCTTTCAAACCCGGCGTGGGCAAACATGGCCCGCATCGTCGCGTCATCCGGGATCAGGTTGTCTTGGCCTCCGTAGCCTGGGTCCCGCCGCTCCGGCAACGCGGTTGCGCCGAACACGGAGGTCCGCAAGACAGCTGCCCTGCTCTTCGGGCTATGGCTTGCCTACGCCTGCCCGGCCTCCTTCGTCCTCATTCCCGCGGTGGGTAGCTGAGGCTTCCCGGTCGGACGGGAGGGGTACGGTGTCTACCCGCAGGCGGCGGGCAAAACGGCGGCAGACGCGGGTTACCGGTTCCCCCAGGAGCAGGCCGAAGGCCGCGTTGCCGGCGGCGTGCCACGTATCGAACCAGAAGCTGGCGGCGCAGCCGGCCAGGAAAGACCGCCAGTCGTGCGGGTGGAGAAAGGCTGCCCAGAACCAGAAGTTCATAATCCAGCCGAAGAGGTACCCCCAGGCGAAACCGAAAACCGCCGTTTCCCACCGGCCGACCCGTGGCCGGAACCGCGCCAGGTAACCGGCGGAAACACCGGCCAGGCCCCAGGCCAACATCTGCCAGGGAGTCCAGGGCCCGTGGCCGAGAAAAAAGTTGGAAACGAGGGCCGCGGTGGCGCCTACCATGAACCCCGCCCGACAGCCAAAAACCAAACCGGCGACGATGACCAGGAAAGTGGTCGGCTGCACGCCCGGCAACACGGCGAACGGAACCCGGGCCAGGGCGGCCACCGCCCCCAAAGTGGCAACGAGGGCGATTTCCCGCGCAGAGGCAGAGGCGTCCTCAAACCCTCGGAACATCAGAATCAGGGCCACCGTCACCATCGCCGCCGCCAGTAGTCCCCAGCTCTGCTTGGAAAGGGCCGGCAACCCTGCGGCGGCCAGCGTAACCAGCAGGGCCGTCTCCCACCAAACCCTTCTACGCCGGGGCACGGCCTGGCATCTCCCCTCCGGACCGCACCAGTGCGCATGCCTCCTCCAGGGTCAGGACAATCTCCTCGGTGAACCCGTGAAACAACCTGCAGATCTGGGGCGCGTAAAAGACCGACCGCCCCAGGACCGCGTGTTTTGGCCCGTCGGCAACCAGATGGCCGTCGAAAAGCAGGATGACGCGCTCCGCGTACTGGGCGACAAACTCCGTATCGTGGGTCACCACGACCACCGCCATCCCTTCTATCGCCATTTCCCGCAGCAAACGACCGAGTTCCTCTTTCCAGACGCAGTCAAGCCCGCGGGTTGGTTCGTCCAGAAGAAGCAGCCGTGGCTTGGCCGCCAGGACGGAGGCCAGGGCCACCCGCTGGCGC
>DMDP01000113.1 GCA_003445475.1 Peptococcaceae bacterium
AGTTCAGCCGTGTGCTCGTAGCCGGCGGGTCCGTCTTCGTTTTCCGGCACCCGGACGCCGCCCGCCACTTCTGCCGCCAGGTGCACGAACTCATGAAAAGGTAAGGCTCCGTTGCCGGAGCCTTCGCTTACGATATCTTTGCTCCGCCGGCCTGGGTCCTTCCCCGGGCCGCTTCTTTCCTGCGTTCGAAGGCTAATTCCCGCCCCAGGGTCTCGCGCCAGTGCATGAAGAGCACGGTGTCCACCACGCGGTTGGTAAAACCCCACTCGTTGTCATACCAGGCGATAACCTTGGCCAGGCTACCTTCGATGACCATTGTGGAAAGGCCGTCAACAATTGAGGAATGCGGATTGCCCAGAAAGTCGCACGACACAAGAGGAAGTTCCGTATACGCGAGGATACCCTCCAGGTCGCCTTCGGCCGCGGAACGCAGGGCGTCGTTCAGTTCTTCCTTGGTGGTCGACCGCTCCAATTCGGCGACGAAATCGATGACCGAGACGTCGGGGGTCGGCACCCTGAAAGCCAGACCGGTAAGCTTGCCCTGCATTTCGGGAAGCACCAGGGCCACAGCTTTGGCGGCTCCTGTCGTGGTGGGGATGATCGATAGGGCGGCGGCCCGGGCACGCCGCAAGTCCCGGTGCGGCAGGTCCAGCAAGCGCTGGTCGTTGGTGTAGGAGTGGGCGGTTGTCATAAAGCCCCTGCGCACACCGAACTTATTGTGCAAGACCTTTACGATCGGCGCCAGGGCGTTCGTGGTGCAGGACGCCGTGGCCACAACGTGGTGCTGTGCCGGATCGTACTTTTCTTCGTTAACCCCGATAACAATGGTCACATCTTCATCCGTTGCCGGCGCGGTGATAATCACTTTCCGCGCCCCCGCATCGAGATGCTTGCGTGCGTCGGGGGCCTTGGTAAACTTCCCTGTGGACTCGATGACAAACTCCACGCCCAGCTGGCCCCAGGGGATATTCGCCGGGTCCTTTTCGGCGAAAACCTTAATTTCCTGGTCGTTAACCCAGAAGGTCCCGTCGGTAGCGCGGACATCCGCCGCAAACTCCTTGTGCACGGAGTCGTACTTTAACAGGTGGGCCAGTGTCCGGGCGTCGGTAAGGTCGTTGACCGCCACAACGTCGATGTCCGGGTGGCCGTGCACCAAACGGAAAAAGATCCGGCCGATACGGCCAAAGCCATTGATACCAACCTTAATACCCATCCTTAACCTCCCTTTCTCAATAAGGCGCTTTTTCAGTATGCCCATGGAAACGCTCTATGATGCGGCGCGTGCAGGGACCGGCCTTCAGTGGTAAAATTATAGCAACGGCGTCGAACGGAGTCAATGCAGGTGGTGAAGCAGCATCTTGTCTAAAAACTACGGGACATGGTTCCTCACAAAGGTCAAGCAGGCCATAAAGGATTACGAGATGATCGCCCAGGGCGACCGGGTGGCGGTGGGCCTTTCCGGCGGGAAAGACAGTGCCGCTCTCCTTTTCGTGCTGAACCTGCTGCAAAAGTACTCCCACCTGCGATTCGAGTTGCTCGCAGTATACGTGGACCCGGGATGGGGAGAGGTGAATACGGCGCCGCTTGAAGACATCTGCAGGGAATACGGTATCCCGTTTTACCGCTGCTCCTACCCGATAGCGCGCGCCGTGGAGCAAAAGACCAGACGCGGACCGTGTTCCCTGTGCTCCAAACTCCGCTACGGCATCCTTAATACAACTGCCAGGAAACTCGGTGCCACCAAGGTGGCGCTCGGGCATCATCTGGACGACGTCGCTGAAACCTTTTTCTTGAACATGTTGTACGCCGGCCAGATCAAAACTTTTATGCCGCGTACCTACCTGGACCGCGCCGGGTTGATCTTGATAAGGCCGCTCATCTACTTACCCCAGAAGGTGGTAGCTTCAATCACCTCGTACCACCAGCTCCCGGTTGTTCCCAACCCATGCCCGTACAGCGGCCGTACGAAGCGGGACGAGGTGCGGCAGGTTGTGAAGTTCCTGGCCGACCGTTATCCCGACTTTTATAAAATGTTTCGTACTTCACTGGAGAACGTCCGTCTTGACAATCTGTGGCGGCAGGTGTCCCGTAAGGCACAATCCCCGCAGCCGGATTGCTCAGATGGGTCGTGACTTCCTCCCAGACCTCCGCCAGGCGCCGCTGATCTTCCGGTAACAGTTGATTTCTTGCAGCAGATGGAATGTCAGGATGTACCGGCAGAACGCGGTACTCGCAGCGTGTCCCGTTCATTCTCTTTTGTACCCATACTGGCAGGTAGCTTACTTCGCGGACAAATGTACCTTCGTCGGTCTTTTCGATCTCGAGATACAGAATGATGCCGCTGTCAGAATAGCGCCATCGCTGGTTGGAGATAAAGTTTCCAAGCGAATAAGCTATTACGCACGTGTATGGTTGGCCACCGCGCTGCACGGTAACCCGCTCGATGGGCTGCACAACGTGCGGGTGAGACCCGATGATTACGTCCACGCCACTGGCGCACAACTCGTGGGCCAACCGCCGCTGGTCTTCGCCGGGCAGGCGGTGGTATTCCAGGCCGAAATGCAGGACGGCTACCACCAGGTCGGCACCCAGCTTGCGCGCCGCGTCGGCTTCGGCAATTACCGTCGCCGGGTCGAGAAGATTAACCGCAAACTCCTTGCCGGGAGGGACAGGCAAACCGTTGGTTGTGGCGGTGTAGTTCAGGAAGGCGAGTTTAATGCCGCGAACATCGGCGATAAACGGGGTCGCCTTTTCCGAAGGGGTGCGATAGGTGCCGACGTGCGCCAGCCCGGCGGCCTCAATATTGTCGAGCGTTTTCACGATTCCATCCCAGCCCATATCGAGGCTATGATTGTTGGCGGTGGCCAGGAGATCTATACCCGCCTCCCGCAGGTCGCGGGCTAACTCGGCGGGGGTATTGAAAAGGGGATAACCATGGTAGCCTCCGGCGGGCCCGGCAAGGCGGGTTTCGAGGTTGGCAATGGTGTAATCCGCACAACTTAAATAAGATGTTACCGGGGCGAATATCCCGCTGAAGTCGTAGCCGCCGGTGTCCCTGTCATACGCGGAGTTGACCACGGGCATATGCATAAGCAGGTCGCCCACGGCGGCAAGCAAGATGCGCACCGGCTGAGGGCCGGCGCCCGTCGTCGGCGCCGTATCCGTTTCGGGGCCCGGCCAAGAAAGGGAAGCGGCAACAATCATCGCCAGGGCTATGGTCAGGGCCGCAAACCGGCGGACATAGCGCATCAGAAGACGCCTCCTTGGCCGCCTTATTCTGGATGTCGGGATCAATTTCCTGCATCCAGAAGGAGCGCAAGCTGTGCATCACGAATCTAAGTCGGGAGGGCGATTGCATAATGGTGGACCAGCAAGCGGGGGCACAAATCGTAGATATGCTGGAGATGGCGAGGCGTGCAATCGAGTTGCACGACTATAACGCTGCCCGCGCCTTCTTTCGCCGGATTATTGCCATTGATGACGCGTGCGGCGCCGCCTGGTACGGTCTGGGTTTAATCGCCCTCTGGCGCGGAGACGTAGAAGAAGCCTACGAGTGTTTGAGCGAGTTTGTCGTGCTCATAGACGACAAAGAACTGGCGGCGGAAATCGAGTCTGTTTTATATTACCTCGAACGCTTCTGTACGGGCGAAGCAGGCGGCGGCCTGGAGTCGCTGTTCGCCGGATTGAAACGTTTTCAAACCCGGTGTCTTATCGACCGCCTGATGAAGGTCGGAGAGCGGTAGATGGACCACAGCGCGCTGGTGCTCCCCGAAGAGTTGCTGATTGTGGGCGCGGCGGTGGAAGCGGGCATTTTTGACGCCCTTCGAGAGGGCGCCTTGCCGCGGGAAAGGCTCCAGGATGTTCTGGGTGCCGACCGGCGCGCCCTGGATGCGGTTGTGGACGCGCTTGCGGCGTTAGGCTACCTCCAGGAGCGCGAAGGCCGCGTTGCCATTACTTCGCAGGCCTGGAAGGCATTCTTCGACGAGAATCACCCGTCTTATCTGGGTTTTTCCTTTATGCACGCCTATACCCGGCTGCAAACCTGGCTCCGCCTACCGGAAATCCTCCGTACGGGCAAGGCTCCGTCGAAGGAACGCAGTCCGGAGCGCCTGCAATACTTCTTGCAAGCCATGCGTCACAACGCCCGTAAGATCGCGCCCGACGTAGTGGCCCTGTGCCTTGAGGGGATGCCCTCTCCGCCGGACGTACTTGACGTCGGCGGCGGCCCGCTCAATTACGCCACCGTTTTCGCCGGGTATGGCGCGCGGGTGACCGTGCTGGATACCCCCGAAGTAGTGAGCTATATGCAGAGGTGTGTTCCGCCCGGCGCGGCCATCCGACTTGTTGCCGGCGATTTTACACGGGAACTGCCCGAGGGTCCATATCACCTGGCCTTCTTAGGCAACATCACCCACATATACGGCCCCGATGAGAATCAGTCCCTCTTCCAGCGCTTGGCTCGGGTACTGGACCCCGGAGGGCGCGTGGCCGTTCTGGACGTGGTTCACGGACTTAGCCCGCGGGCCCCTTTCATGCGCGTCAACATGCTGGTCAGCTCGCGCGGAGGCGGGACGTGGACGCTGGAGCAGTACACGACGTGGCTTAATAATGCGGGCTTCGGTGCACCCCGCGTCCACCACATCCATCTGCGCCAACTGCTTCTCGCCGAAAAAGCTTGAGGTTTGGGGTAGCTTGCCATGGTTGTCAACATCCTGGAGAAATTAGCGGCAGTCGCAGCGGGTGACAATCGACCGCGGGCCGCATATTTCTGTACATACACGCCGGTGGAAATCCTGGCGGCTGCGGGCTTTTGCCCGGTGCGGCTGGAGCCCCGGTTGGAAGCAGGCGGCGACGCAATGGGGCTTCTGTCGGCCAATGTTTGCTCTTTCGTACGCGCGTGCCTCGCCACCGGCCTGGAGGGCAATGCCGCTGATCTGGGTGCACTGGTAGTCGCGGCATCCTGTACGGGCATGATGCACCTGTACAGTGCCTGGCTGGAGAGCGGGGGCGCCGTGCCGGCATATCTTCTCGACGTGCCGCGCAAAACCGGGGAGAGCGCCACCGCTTTTTTTGCGGCGCGGCTGCGTCTACTCGCCCGGGAGTTGGGGCTTCCGGCGGGGAGCCAGGGCGAAGACGTTTTGTGGAAAGCAATAAGCACGTATAACAGAGTACGCCGGGCATTACGGAACTTTGTCGGGCCATCCGTCAATATGGCGGCCAGAGAGCGACGGGCTTTGCTGCGCCTGGCATTAAGGCACGCGGACGACCGGCTGCCCGACGTCCTGCGGCCTAAGAGCGGCGGTAGTTGCAGCACCCCGGCCGGGCCGTCAGTCCTTGTGACCGGCTGTATGGTTCCGGATGCCGTGGTGTCCCTGGTGGAGGAATTCGGGGTGCGCGTCGCCGTTGATGAAAGTTGTTCGGGTCTGCGACCACTGCTTTTTAGCGGCGAGACGGTGGACTCTTGGGGCGACGACCCTTTCCTGGCCCTGGCCCGCCGGTACCTGTCCCGGGCTCCGTGCCCGCGGATGTCTCTGGAAAGCCGCCTCGCAGAGGTCCTTTCTTTAGCAACCCGCTACCGTGTTGACGGGGTGATATATTTTGCCATGAAGTTTTGCGACTTCGCCATGCACGAATTCCCGCCCCTTCGGAACGTGTTTGAGGCTCGAAGAATACCCGTAATTATGCTCGAAGGGGAGTATCTTCAGGCCGCGACCGGCCAACTGCGCACCAGAATAGAAGCCTTTCTGGAAGCGATGAGCACTCAGGGGGAATAAACGCGTGCATCTAAAGGAAGTCCTTACGACCAGGGTTAGGCAGGGGCTGAAAACACGTGCTCTTAAATCTCCCTGGACGTACCGTTTATTGCGTACGGCCACCCGCCGCAGCCAGTTTCCGCTCGAGGCTACCCGGCAAATGGTACTCTATGCACTCCGCGAAACCGAGCGGGCCTTTGCAGGCAACAACCCCGTGGTTTGGACAAGCGCCTTCTTCCCAACGGAGATCGCACACGCGCTTGGGTTCGTGGTCTTTTCGCCGGAGGTGGCGTCCGCCTTACTGGCGTCTCTTGGACTGGCCGAGGAATGCCTGGATGCCGCCGAACGCACCTGGTACGGTCGCGATCTGTGTTCGTTCCACCGCTGTGCCATAGGGGCCACACTGATGGGGTACTTTCCACCTCCCACTGCGCTTCTGGCCAGCGGGCACCTGTGCGATGGCGCGCCAAAGGCCTTTGAAGCCATCAGCCGTGTGACGGGAGCCCCCATGTTTTTCCTTGACGTGCCGCGGGACAACTCACCCGAAGCGAATGCGTATGTCGCCGCCCAGCTCGAAGACATAGGCCGCAGAATGGCCGCGGTTGCCGGCAAAAAATGGGACCCGGCGCGTGTCTCTGACGCCGTTAAAGCCTCGGAAGCATTCCGGCAGGCGGCGTTAGCTGCGAATCGCGCGCGAACGGCAGTGTGCGACATCCGCGGGGGCGACATGCTTAATTATGTTTACCTGTTGTTCGTCGGGCAAGGAGACCCCGAAGCCGGCCGGATATATGCGACCCTGGCGCGGGAGTTGGCGGAGCACCGGTGCAAGCATCAGGAGGATAAGCGGCCCCGCCTCCTCTGGCTTCATCTCAAACCATATTTTGACCCGTTTCTTTTGGATTACCTGGAGGTAACCAGAGGTGCGGCCATTGTTGTCGATGAGATGAACCACATATACTGGCCACCGCTCGACACTGCCCCGCCCCTGGATGCCCTGGCCAGAAAGGTGCTGGCCCATTATGCCTACCATACGACCTCGGCGCGGGCGGCTGTGCTGGCAAGGCTTGCCCGCACCCACCGCGTGGACGGGGTGATTCAG